>JBAZRU010000684.1:0-4075 GCA_041662805.1 Candidatus Hydrogenedentales bacterium
CGCGAAAGCCCGGCTCGGTAAGCCATACCCTGGGACACGCGGCCGTCGGGTTCTGTCGCCTCGCGCGCTATGAAGACGGCACTCAGAAGATGTACGGCAAGACGAACGATCCGAAGTTCCGAGGACTCGAAAGCGGCAATGATCACGGTGTCGAATTGCTGTGCTTTCGGGACAGCCAAATGAAGCTGACCGGGATCGCGATCAATCTCGCGTGCCCGTCCCAGGTCGTCGAGGGAAAGTACTTTGTCTCCGCCGATTTCTGGGCGCCCGTCCGCGAGGAGTTGAGGAAACTGCACTCCACCGACCTGTTCGGGTACCCCATGCTGAGTGCCGCGGGCGACCAGTGGCCTCGCGACCTCGCGCGCCGCGGCCGCGGCGAGCCGGATATGCGCGACGAGCCCGGCATGCGGGAAATGGGCCGGCGCATCGTAAACGCCGTCCAAGACGCGCTCGCGAAACCGCTCGGCGATCCGGTCCTGGATCCCGTGTTCAAACACCATGTCGAACAACTCGATCTGCCCGCGCGGCTTGCAACCGAAGAAGACGTCCAGGCAGCCCGTGAAGAAATCAAACGGCTGACGCAGGCCGGACAACCAAAGCCGGGTTCGTCGGAAGCCCGTGTGCTTCAACGGGCCCAAGGCGTTCTGGAACGGTTCGATGGCCAGGGGGCTGCGCCGATCTATTCGATGGAATTGCACGTCATTCGCCTGGGTGACACGGCGATTGCCACCAATCCTTTCGAGCTGTATCTCGAGTACGGCCAGCGCATCAAGGCGCGCAGTAACGCCGCACAGACGCTGCTGCTGCAACTTGCCCAGGGTCGCGGCAAGTATCTGCCCACGCGCACCGCCGTGGCCGGCGGGGCCTACGGATCGCGCATCGCCGACAACCGGGTAGGGCCCGAAGGCGGCGATGTGCTGGTCGAGCGCACGGTCGAGGCGATCAACAGTCTATGGCTAGAGGCCTAGTCAGCGGCACAGGAGGATTCCGATGAACATTCATAGAGCGGGACGATGCAGGGCGATGGTTTGCCTAGTCGTGATGGCGGTGTTGGCCGGGTTGAGCACACCGGCGTGGGCACAGATCATCTCGTTGGAACGCCCGCCGGAAGGCGAGTTCATCGTGGACAAGGCCGGTCTCATCAATCAGGATGACGCGGCCCATATCCGCGAGGTGTGTCAGCGGCTTCTCGCCGAGGACAAGATTCCCATCATCGTGGCGACGATCAACGCCATGGGCGATCACGGCGGCCCGGACCTGCGGGTGGAGACATTCGCCACGCTGTTGTTCGATCAGTGGGGCATCGGGCGCGAAGACAAGAACCTCGGCATCCTTCTGCTGGTGTCGAAGCAGGACCGCGTGTCGCGCATTGCGCTCGGGGCCGATTGGGATCGCAACGCCGACCGGGCCGCCCAGCGCATCATGAACCGGGACATCATTCCGCACTTCAAGTCGGGCCGGTTTTCGCAAGGCATCCGGGCGGGAGTGGATGCCTTGGAAGTCCTGGCGCGGCCTCGCGAGGCCGAACCTCAGGCCGCGCCAAGCGTGACGCTGAAACAGACACCCGCGCCTCAGGCCTCGCCAAACATGACGCTGCAACAGACGCCGCCTCAACCGGTTTCGTTTGAGAAGATTCCGATTCAGCAAAATCTCCCCCAGCACTTCGCGCGCCAACAGAGTTTCCCGGTCGACCGGGTATTCGAAACGCGACCCCGGATCACGCACTCCTCGTCGAGCGGTTTTGGAGGGATGGGCGTAATGTTCGCATTCGTGGTGATAGTGGGGGTGGTCATGACCATCGTGAAGGGTATCCTTGGAATCGGCAATTCCGGCGGCTGGGGAGGTGGCAGTTTCGGGTCGTCGCGGGACGACGGCTTTACCTCTGGATTCCACCTGGGGTCGCATTTTGGCGGCCACCACGGAGGCAGTATCTTCGGGGGCGGAGGAATCGGCGGACACCACGGCGGCAGCTCCTTCGGTGGCGGTGGTCATTCCGGAGGTGGCAGTTCGTTCGGCGGGGGACATTCCGGTGGCGGCGGCGCAACGGGACGCTGGTAAGGGGGAATTCACACATGCAGCGAGCATCACGTTTCTTCAGCGAGAGTCAGCGTCAGGCCATCGAACAAGCCGTGGCCAGCGTCGAATCGAAGACCTCAGCCGAGATTGTCCCGGTTCTCGCCACGGCGTCGGGACGTTACGACCGGGCCGAAGACATCGCGGGCTTGTGGGTGGCCGCACTCTTCTTCTCACTCACGTGGCTCCTGTTCCGCAATGCTCCGGCGGATGCGGACTGGGGAATTGCCTGGGGCCGCTACGAGCTTCCCATGCTGTTGGCGGCGCTTTTGGTGGGATTCATGGCCGGTGCCGCGACGGCCACGAACGTCGCATGGCTGCGCCGGCTCTTCACGCCCCGGGCCCAAATGCGCGCCGAGGTCAATCTCCGCGCCCGGCAAGTATTCGTCGACTGGCGCGTCCACCGTACCGCGACCGGCGCGGGGCTGCTCGTGTACATCTCCCTTTACGAGCGTATGACGGTGATCCTGGCCGACGGTGCGGGGCTGGACGCTCTTGGCCAGGAGCGCATCGAACGCCTCTGCGCCGAATTGACGCCGGTGCTCCAATCCTCCGACCCCGGCTCCGGGTTCTGCACGTTCCTCACGCAACTCGGCGACGAACTCGCTCCCAAACTCCCCCGCTCCGAATCCGACACCAACGAACTCCCCAACCGGTTGGTGCTTGTCGATTGAGCACGATGACGTAAACTTCTCGACCCGAATCAAGGAGCGACCGATGAACATGCCGGATGAACTCGGAAGACGAGCATTGCTACGCGCGACGGTGGCCGCGGCCGCGACGTGGCCTATCGCAAATGCCTTTGGCGATGAGTCAGCGCCGGGAGCACCAGCGGCGGTGAAGGAAGGCGTTGCCGGGCCACAATCGAAGCGGTATTGCGCGGTAGAGTTGGATTCGCAACGCAAGGTGACGGCCGGGAGCAACGCCGCCCTAGCGGATGCCATCCGGCGCGGCGCGGATTTGCATGTCCAGACCGAGTTCATCCACAACGAACACATCGACACGAAGTCCGACAGCAAGGAACTCATTCGCGAGGTCGCGGAGTTTCGCACGACCTACCTCCTGGAGGACCGGGCCGCCGCGGGCATCATGACGTTCCGCCAGCCCATCAACTTGCCGGATGGTTTCGGGCCGCGCCCGTCCATGTCCTTCTTCTTGTATAACCAGGACGGCCAGCAGGCCATCGCGCGTCCGTATTTGGACGGCCCGCCCGTCATGGGCACGCCTGGACCGTCGCCGTTGGACGATCATTCGGACATGCCGAAATACCACCAGCAGGACGGTTTCGACGCGGGCACCAACGCGCCCAGCAGCAATTTCATCTACGACTTCAACGTCTTTCGCTACCTCGTGCACGACGACTGGCAGGAGGTGTTGTCCCACCGTGCGGACGGTTCGGTGGTGTCCGGGTCGGTGGACGCATTGGGCGACGCCTTCACGCAAGGCTGCGAATTGAAAGCGGCAATTCGAGGCGTGTGCGCCGATCTATCGGAAGGCGGCGCGCCATCGCCGGACCACGAATTGTTCGTGCACATTGGCTCGGCGTACTTCTACACCGAGCAGAAGCTCTTCATCGCCGCCACTCATCCCACGGTGCGCGTCAGACCCGCCATGCCACTGCGGTACGTGAGCAAAGGATGGGACTTTGGGTGGCTCATGCCCCGCACCGATGGCTTCTGCGCGCGGTTGCTCTACGATCCCTACACCCTGCAATACCACCGCAGCAAAGGCCACTACGCCATGCGATGGTTTGCGCGGTAGGGGATTTCCTGAGAACCGGTGTAGGGAAGGACTACAAGAAAGCCCGCACCCTGCACAGGCACTCGTCATGTCTGTGCAAAATGCGGGCTATCGCAGCAATGACTACGGGTGCGGCTGCACCCAGACTTGAGTTTCTTGCCACACTTCCGGGACCCATTGGCGCACGGTTTCGTTGTGGCCTTCGATCACGCGCCCGGTGGCACTGTCGACTTGTTCGGGCACCCAGACAAGTCGACAGTGC
>JBAZRU010000685.1:0-4069 GCA_041662805.1 Candidatus Hydrogenedentales bacterium
GTCGGAAGCCTTGTACTCGGCAATTCAGTATCTTCGCGGAACGAATGTGCAGTTGCGTTCGATCGCCCAACAGCAGCAAACCCTCGAAGAGGTCTTTCTCCGGATAACATCCGACGCATCGGACCGCGTAAGCGGGAATTAAGAGGTTACATGGGTTTCTTCCTCGTGATGAAAGCGGAGTTGGTCCGCTCGTTCATTATCATGCGGCGGTATTGGTTCGCCACGGCCACCGGAATCGCCGTCGCATATGGTATTTTCATGATGCTGATCTTCGGATTCATGAAAGGCGTTGTGGATCCGTCGTGGGCCGAGCGCGCTACGGGCAACACCTTGGGCCTGATCATCGGCATGTTCGCCTTCGGTATCGCCGGGATATTCACGCAGGGACTGCAGACCATGGCTCGCAGCGGCGAGTTGGAGCAGCTCTGCATGAGCCCGCATGGACTCATCAGCAATTTCATGGCGCGCTCGTGCGTCGGCGCGGCCGTCAGTATTCTCTCGTGGACCGTGCTGCTGGCCCTGATCTCGGCCACGCTGAAGAGCAAATTGCACGTCGATCCGATTCCATTGGCCATGCTTCTCTTCTTGACCTACGTCAACCTGATTGGGTTTGGCTTCATGGTGGGCGGCCTCGTGCTCGTGTTCAAGCAAACGGGCCAAGCAGCCGTTATCCTGCGCTTCGGACTGGTTGGCACAGCCATGACCGTCTCGGAGAATATCTACGAGTGGCCGGCCCCGCTCCGAGTCATGGCGCACATGATCCCCATCACGGATGCGACGATTTGCATAAAGCGAGTCCTGCTTGAGGGATCTGGGATGGCCATCGTGACGCACGCGTCGTTCTTCTGGCTTCTGCTCAACTGCGTCGTTTGGACAATACTTGGGTTGGCGTGCTTCAAGTACATGGAGAATTGGAGTCGCGACAAGGGCACGTTGGGAGTCTACTAATGCCGAAGGAAGCCCTTCACCGATTCGAAGAAGCGGGAAAGCGATTTGCCATCGACCCGGAAACCTGTTTCTGTTTCGAGTGCGACGAGATTTCCTGGGATGTCTTGGAGTATTACCCTTTCACGTCCGTGAATCGCATATTTCACCTGCTTGGTGAAAAGCACAATGTGAAGGAACTGGAAGAAGTCATTGGCGAACTGGAATGGCTGCGCTCGACCAAAGCCATCCTGCCGCAGATCAAGCGCGAAGACTTCCGAAAAGAAGTCGTCGTAGAACACGGTCTCAAGCGCTTGTCGCTCCGCCTCCCCCGCGAAACGTCGGAGACGGCCGCGCGCAAAAAAGGCTGGTTTGGCGGGGCAACCGTCACGAGCAGCAGCGCGCGCGACCTGGGCAAAGATGCCATAGCGCTTCTGCTGGGCCGTTCGGGCGAGCAGAAGGAACTGCGCATCGAGTTCCTTGAAGAAATGGCCGTGCACAACGGCAGCCTTGTCGAGGGCCTGATCGTGCACGCCTTGAAGACGGCTGCAATTGCAGGCAAGAAACTTACCGCCGAGTTGCGAGTCACCGGCATTGCGTTGGCGAAGACGCCCGCCTTTCTCGAAGGCCACTCCGTCAGCGCCGCGCTCGAATTCACGAATCCCGAAGGCGTTGCCGCCGGAGTGCGGGCATTTTCGGATGCCCCCCTCGATTCCTTGGCCCGCATCCTGAAGGCGCTGCAAACGGACTCCCCCGGGCTCTCGGGCCGTATCGTCCTTCGGCCGAATCACCCGAAGTTTGCGCCCGCCGTGGAAGAGCTGGAGAAGGCGGGATTCTCGCTGGTCGAACTCGATCTCGATGGTGCCTACGTGGCCAACCCCGCGCTGGATCCCATAGCCATGCTCGCAAGTCTTAAACAGACTGCCGTCTTCTACGCCAAGCAATTGCTGCAGCAAAAGTACACGCGGCTGGACCCGATTGCCCCGCTCTTCTACCGCATCTACGACGGAAAACCGCAGCGGCGCGCAGACCTCGGCGGCACGAACGAACTGGCCATCGACGCGGACGGGTGCATTTACCCCTCCTGGCGATTCCTGGGGAACAAGGAGTTCAGCCTCGGCTCCCTTGAAACGGGTGACCTACGCGAGGACCTGCGCGCCCGCTTCGACGAAGTAGGCTCGACTACGACAGGCGTGTGCCGCCGATGCTGGGCGCGCAATCTGTGCGGCGGCGGGAACGCGGCGGTACATCAAGCGCTATCTGGCTCCTTTCGCCAACCGCACGAAGCGTGGTGCGACGCCCAACGTTCATGGATGGCCAGCGCAGTGGCGGCGTTCAATCTGCTCTCGAGCGAAGGGGTCAACTTCTCGCGCATGTATGGCGCGCTCGCAAGAACCGCGAAACCTTCTATCTTCACCCTTGTAAGGGCTGCGTTTCGCATGACGATCGGCATGCGCCCCATTGCCGAAGCCGATGCCGAAATGTTGGTGGGTTGGGAAAACTGGAATACCGCCGCGTACTTCCTCTTTAACGAGACCGGCGTCTTTCTTGCCTCGAAGTACGACCGCGAAATGGACGCGCTCCACTCAAAGGGCATGGATCAGGAACTCCTGCTACTCAAGCGGGACGGCACGCCCTTCGGTATCGTCAAGCTGCGTCCGGAGCGCGTTCAGGGCGCGGCGCGCGCCTGGGTCTACATGCACGATCCCGCCGATTATGCGTCGGAAGAAGTGCGCAAGGGGTTCCGCACCATTCTGAAAGAGGCAAGCAACGGCCAGTCGATTCGAAGGGTTACCATACCCGCTGCCGCATATGAATCCGAACTGCACGGCTTTCTGGAGGCCGTCGGCTTCGCGAAGGAAGGCACTCAGCGAGAGGCCTTGTTCGTCCACGACGCCTACCACGACGTTCACATCTTTGGGCTATCCACGGAGCAACTGTAGACAGTAGACTGTAGACAGTCCGAGAACAGGCCCCTCCATACCCCGCGTAGTTGCGGAATTGAGAGCACTGGAGTAGCATGTGTGGGTGGGGTATCGGCGAATCGGTTTACCTTCCATCTGCAGCGACAAATCCATTCGTGGATTCTAGTGGGACATGCGCGATGGGACATGCGAGGTAGCGCGGAGTGGGTAAGGACCGTAGTCTTCTCTTCGGCGTATTGGGGGTTTCCCTCCGTCGCTTTACCGCCGACCAGATTCAAGAGGTCACCTCGGAATGGGAGGCCGACCCCTCCCGCGAATTACCCGACCGTCTGCTGCAAGCGGGCAAAATCACTCCCGAAGACTTTCGCATTCTGAACGAGATTGCCGAACTGGTGATCGAAGCGCACGGCGGCGACGAAAACGCGGCGCTGCGCGTCTTTGGCGGAGACACGACGATCATTGCGCCGGTGGAAACGCCGAGCATGTCCGATCCTTTCTTTTCCGCGGAGGCTTCCGCCCTTCCCGAAGTCGAAGGGGTCAAGGAGTATCCGGGTCGCTACGCCGACATCGGCGAACATGGCCGAGGCGGGTTCGGGCGCGTACTGCTGGTTCACGATTCGCATCTTGACCGGGACATCGCCTTAAAGGAACTGTTGCCTATCGAGGCGACCACGGCTCCATCCGACAATGACCAATTGACTCCGACGCGCCAGACCTTGGAAATCGTGTCGCGTTTCCTTCGTGAGGCGCGCATCACCAGCCAGCTCGAACACCCTTCCGTCGTGCCTGTCTATGAGCTTGGCCGTAGAAACGACGGAACGCTCTACTACACGATGCGTTTCGTGCGCGGGAGAACGCTCTCCAAGGCATTCCGCGAATGCAAAACGCTCACGCGCCGGCTGGAATTGCTACCTCATTTTGTAGACCTTTGCAACGCCATTGCGTACGCCCATTCGAAGGGCGTAATTCACCGCGATATCAAGCCCGGAAACGTGATGGTGGGCGACTTCGGCGAGACGGCGGTATTGGACTGGGGCTTGGCCAAGTCCCTGAATCACACCGACACGCACTCGTGGGAACTACGCGAGACCATGCGCGTCATGCATATCGACGATGAGGAAGCGGTCACGAGGACGCTATACGGAAGGGCCTTGGGGACGCCCGCCTACGTGTCGCCTGAGCAAGCGCTGGGAAGATTGGACGAGCTCGGCGAGCGTTCC
>JBAZRU010000686.1:0-4048 GCA_041662805.1 Candidatus Hydrogenedentales bacterium
CATCGCTTCCCGTGTGCGGTGCCGTGCTTCGGCGATGCGCTCGGGAGAAGCGCGGCGCGGATCGAATGCCGCGAGGTAACGGCCCGAACTAGACGTGAACAGACCGTCGTTGACCGCCTGCTCCAGGGTGGGCACGTTCTTGACGCGCCCGGTCACCGATAACACGGCCCCCACCCAGTGCGCGCCGTCGCAGTCATCGTCCTTCGGTCCCATGACAATAACGAGTTCTGTGCCGGCGGATGTCAGACGACGGAGCAAGGGCTCCGTACGAACCAATTCCTCTCTCCGATCGGCGCTCACGACGCTCCAATCCCTCTGAGTCGAAAACCACAAGACCTTGCTCATTATCATACCACAACATACTATCAGCGGTGTCGATTGTTACGATTCACGAGTGTATCCGTAGAAGGCTCGCGATCAAGGCGTGGGCGCGAGCATTGGTTGCACGCGAAGGGCAGTCATCGGGATGACAGTGGAAATCCCGGGACGTTTCGGCGAAACGTCCCTACCAATTCGCCGCAAGCGAACGATGGGATATCCTTCTCGATGCGGCCGTCAATTCGAGTGGGAATTGGCGCGCGATGCACAAAAAGAACGACGCCGCGCGGGACGATTGGCTGTGTGTCCCGCGCGGCGAATTGGATCCGCTTCGCTGCTTGCGGATTAGCTGTGACGCTTCTTGATACGAGCGGCGGCGATTCCTGCCAAACCGGTTCCCAACAACAGCATCGAAGAAGGCTCGGGGACAACCGTAGGCATATGGCACTTGGCCATCGCCAAGCCAAATTCCTCGGTCGACTTGGCGTCAAGCGTCGTGTTGCTTGCCGTCGCGCTGAACGTGTTTTCGACATAGGGAACGGCGCTCATATTCAGTGCCGTTTCCACACCGGGGATGACGGACGACGGCGTCGGAGAATTGACGACCCACCCCGAGATGGGGCTGTCGGCAGGTCCGGATGAATTCAGCCCATTGGTCGGCTTGTTGGTGGCAAAAGCCATCGACGCGGCCATGGTATCTTCACTCTGCGGAGCGAACAAGCTCTTCGCGACAATCGGATTGAACTTCATCATCGCTCGGGAGTCGCCTGGGGTCCAAAGCGGCGCTATGCGCCCGGTTTGCCTGGCTACATTCCATCCCCAAAGGACATCCTGCGACATCATCTCTTCCACCAAGGACCCAGACGACCACAGTTCAAGGTTAGCTGGCCCCGTATAGGGCACCCCACCTGTCGATGCCATCGTCGCCCCTGCGGTAAGCGAAGCCCACACAAATGCGGTCAGTGCAAGTGCGGTTGCCAGTCGGTGTGCTGAACTCTTCATGCTGCTCTCCCCATTTCTTCTTTCCCAGTCTATTGCGGACCAAGAAGGTACTACCAATCAGTCTGCCCTAAAGAAGCATTCCTCGTGCCCGATTCCCTGGTTTCGCTGTATGGGACTGTGAGTCAAGAGTTTACGAGAGGGCCTAGCATTGCGGGGATATCTAATATCGCGCCAAATCGACCAACAGTATTTCACGCGTGACAAACACTTGTACTTATAGAACTGAAGCGAGAAGAAGGGGAGGATTCGCCCTGAAGATCAATCGTTGCCGCGATCAAGGCCAATGGTTTGTTCAATTATGAACAAAGGCCGCTGCTGCAATTCGAGGTAGCCCCGCCAGATATATTCCCCGAGTATCCCGATGAGGAGGCATTGGACTCCCCCAAGCAACCAGAGACCAAGAACGCCCCATGCGAGCCACGATGCGGGTGAGTTCGAAATGGGACTCGCCAAGAGGGGGAAAGATACAATGATCGAGCCAGCGATAGTAAGAATCCCGAGCCAAACGGCGATCCGCAGCGGTGCCACCGAGAAGGCGGTGAGGCCGGTAAGGGCCAAGCGAAGGCTGCGCCGGAAGGAGTACTTTGTCTCTCCGTGCATGCGGCGCTCTTGCGTGTATTCGACCGTCGCGCACGAGAAGCCAGTCCATGAGCTAAGTGCGCGCATCAGCCGGTTACGCTGCGGACACGCATTCAGTACATCCACCACGGCGCGGTCCATGAGGCGGAATTCGCCGCTGTCGAGGAGGTAGTCCCACCCGACTGCGGCGCGCATCAGGCGGTAGAAGCCGAACGCGCACGCGCGTTTGAAAGCAGAGTGCTCGACGCGCCGCGCACGCCGGCCCGCCACGATCTTGTTACCTGCTTTCCACCGGTCGATCAGGGCAGGGATGACCTCGGGCGGATCCTGGCCATCCGCGTCCATCACGACAACAGCGTTGCCCCGGGCGGCCTTCAGTCCCGCCGAGATGGCGGCATCCTGCCCGAAGCTGCGTGTCAGCAGCAGTGCGCTCACGCGGGGATCGCGTACGTGGAGCGCGGCCAAGGTCGCGGCGGAATCGTCGGTGCTGCCGTCATCCACGACAATCAGTTCCCACGGCTGGTCCAGCGCGTTGAACACCGCGAGCAGCCGCTCATAGAGCGGGACAAGATTGAGCGTCTCGTTTAACGCAGGGACAACAACGCTAACCAGGGATGCGGATGATGGCAATGCAGGCTCCTTTTCAACGTCATGAATCAACCGGAAGTCAGTGTCATTCCTCGGACTACTTCACCTCCTTGTAATATATGATAGCCGACCCGGGCGCAGTCGCGATGTCCACCTTCAACTGCGCCAATTCCTCCTCCGGGAGAGTCTTCGTTTCCGAAGAATCTTCGAAGGAGACGGCGTATTCCCCCCACGCATGGAGGCCGTTCACGGAAACCGTCTTCGTCGATTCGGCACTCTTCTCGCGGCGAAATACGACGATCATGCCATCCTCTTCTTCGGGCCGGTGAAACTGATAGCCGAACCACCGGTCTTCCCCAGCGTCGTGCGGAAACAGGGGGTAGAAATCGCCCAGCAGATACGGGCGCATCTTCTTGGAGATGGCGACGGTGCGCGTTATGTTCTCCGGGACAACGGTTTCGTCGAAGGTTTCGGAATTGCCCACGCACAGTGGGCCGACGATGTTTCCGCCGGTCATGGCGCTGCGGAACTCGTAACTGGGTTCCAGCGCGAAGTTTCCGCACCCGTGGAACGGAATCCACCGCCATAGGCCCGCGTTCTGCAATTGGTCCGCGGCAGGCGCGGGCTTGCCAGAGCACTGGAGGTCGCTATGCCACAGCGGGAGACCGCGCATGCACGTCTCCAGATCGATACGGCGTCCACCACTGGCGCAGTTGTCGATGACCAGCCCCGGGTGCCGCGCGCGAAGTTCGTCCCACATCCAGTAGAGACCTTCGATGTAGTGATTTTCGGTAATGCCTTGCCGGTCCTCCTTATCGCTCGCGCGCCAATACCGCAAGGGCTGGATGTTGAAGTCGCAACGGAACCAGTTGATTTGCGCCTCCGTGACTTGCTTGTCGATGTATTCCAAGAGCCATTGCCGCGCTTCAAGGTCGGATAGGTTATACAGGCCGCTGCCGTCGCCTTTCTTGGACAACACGTACTGCGGCTGCGTTGTGGCAATCTTCGTTCCTGGAGCAACGCGTTCGGGCTCGAACCACAGCAGGTACCCGAGGCCCGCGGCGTGCGCCGCATCGCCAATCGGCTTCAAACCACGCGGGTATTTCGCAAGGTCCGGTTCCCACGTGCCCGTGCCGTTCGGGAACCCGCCCGGATACCACTGCTGCGGGTCCATGTCGGACCAGAAGACTTCCGCGCCGCGCCTCGCAACTACGGGCATCGTGCGGATGTGCGGGCCTTCATACGACCCGTCCGGGTCGGTCACCGTGACGCTGGCGCATATCGGCGGGAATACGAGGGAACCGTCGCGGCGCGGGACGTAGCACTCAAGCAATACGCGTCGCAACATGTTGTTGCCGGAGAGGCTGCTGTCATCTTTCCAGAACACAAGCAGCATGCGCGGTGTACGGACGGACTCGCCCGGGTGCAACACAAAATGCGTGAGTTGCTGCCCTGCCTGCACGCGGAATGCGCCGTCCGCGTCGCGTTGGAATCCGGCGCGCCACTGCCCGGACCAGCCGATTGCCATCACGAAGCCGAGATCGCGACCGTCGAGGTTGAA
>JBAZRU010000687.1:0-4064 GCA_041662805.1 Candidatus Hydrogenedentales bacterium
CGCACGTACCGCGCACGATCGGGACAGACGCACAATGCGATTTCGTCGCAGCAGAGTTCGCGCTCGGTGCGAATCGTAGACGACAACCACCACACGACAGGGTGGAAGAAGAGAAGCGTTTCAACCACGCGCTGCAGCGTGTTGGCCCATAGATCCCAACGGCGGATGTGGGCGAATTCATGGGCCAGAATGGCTTCGAGTTCGTCCGGGGCCAGCCGCGTGGCAATGGACGCGGGTAGAAGTATGACGACGCGGAACCATCCGGTCACGCGTGCCGACGCTGCCTCTTCAAGCCAGCGAACTTGAACGCGGAACGCGACTCCCACCCGTTCCTTGACGCGTTGCGCAAGTGCGGCAATGTCGCTATCAACGGCACGCGATTGCAGGCGTAACCGCCGTATCGCGAGGATTCCGGTAAGGTCGTACAACCCGAAGAGCACGATTCCCAAGCACCAGATACGGCCAACCCACGGCAGGCACAGTGCGTACCATTCCTCGACAGAGAGGCTTGGACGCGAAGCACCAGCGCCATTCACGATCAACTGCGTCGTGGCGGGGGCTATTAGAGTGGTCTTTTCCGATGGTATCCCAAGATCGGCGCCGTCATCGGACGGTTCCGAAATCGCGAGCGGCTGCACAGGCGTGGCGGAAGCCATATGTTGCGCAAGATTCAGGGGCAGAAGCGCGAGCACGAACAGCAGACTTATGCAGGACAAGGCATACCGCACGTTTGGCGAGTGACGGCGTGTCACGAACAATGCCAACGCGGCAAACGCACCCACGACAACGCCTTGCCACATCACGTTCAGCACAGCAGCGCCTGCCAATTCGGCCCACTCTTGCGAGAACAACGTGCTACTCATCGTCCCGTTTTTCCTCATAGGCTTCGAGCATCGATTTGATCCGATCGATGTCCGTGGCGCTGACCGACCCGGATTCGAGCGCCGCGAGCATGAATTGGCTGGCGCTCTTGTCGAACACGCTGTCCAGCGTCTCCGCGACCACGCGGCGCAAGACCGTGTTCCTCGGGACCTTCGCCCGGTACAAATGCGGCCACGTCGATTCATCGCGTTGTACGAGGTTCTTGCCCCTCATAATCTCCAGCAGTTTCATTGTGGTGGTGATCACGCGTGGCGTCTTCGACTTTGCGTTAAGCTGTTCGTAAATGGACTTGGCGGTAAGAGGTTGCCGCTCCCAGAGAACCTTCAGAATCCGCAATTCGGCTTCCGAGGGCATGGGGTGTTTTGGCCGAGGCGTCATGAACGGAACTCCATTGATTTCGAACGTCTTCGAATCCATATTATTCGAAGATGTTCGAAAATGCAAGCGCTATTTTCCGAGGACAGCGGGGGGGGGCAAGATGAGGCCGTCCGCAATTTAAATGCGTTTACACACTTGTCCGCACGCGATCCGAATTTTGGAGCTTTCCGGCCAAAAAACCTGCGCGCGGCCTCTGTAATTGTCTATTCTTATCCGTGGACGCGCCCAGAAGGGTGCAAGCAAGGGCCAGGGGGAAGCGTGGATAACCGACGTCTTTTCACAGGCGTGGATTTGGCGGGCCTCATATCGGAGGCGGCAGCCCGTATTCTGATTGTGGGAAACGCGCCCGACGACCTTGAGAGCGCCCTCGCGGAACGTCCCGTGCAAGTGCTACATGCGTCGTCCGATGCGCTCTCCGCGATTCCCGAAGGCAGACTCGACTGCGTCGTGATCGGGCCTTGTGCCGCGGATGACGTGGGCGCACTGCTTGCCCCCGTGGCGCCCCTCGTCCAGCCGCACGGATCGATTTGCCTCACGCTCACGCTGGAGGACGAGACCTCTCGTATCCCCGACCCGATTGCCGCGTTGTGGCAAGGTCTGAACTTTGTAGTCCTGCGATCGGCCTATTTGATGGGCGACGGCCGGACGGAAGTTATTCTGGAACTTGTGCGTAACACCTACGACGCGGTCGCGCATGCTCGCGACTTGGAACAAGCCAACATGCCGCATCGCGCACTGATCGTGCTCGAATCGGTCGCGGGCATCCTCACGTTGAACGACGAACAGAAGGGCCTGATTGCCGCGGAGAAACTCCGCGTCTTTTCTTCGCTCGCCCTTCGGAAACCAGCCGGCGATTCCTCGTGTGCGTATTTCGCCCACGCGCGGAAGGAATTCCAGCTTGCGGTACACGCCTTCCCGCGCATGCATGCCGCCTACCGGCGACAGGCCGAGTTATGGCATCACATCGGCCACGATGCGATGGCCGCGCGCCTGCTCACGTCCATCTGCCACGTCGAACCCGACGAAGAATCGCTTGTGCTGCTTGCGTCGCTGAATCCCGGGTCCGCGCCTCAACCGGAGGCCGAGTCCGCGCCGCTGTGGACCGGCGCCCGGCGCGCCCCGCGTATCCTCGTCATAACGCACGACGATTCGGATTACGGTATGGACTCGCTGTATGACGGATTGTGTACTGTCCTCGGCAAAGAGAATGTCGTGGAGTTTCCATGGAAGGCCACGCTTCACGGGCAAGCAAACGAGGAGGCGCTCAACTATCCGTGTGTGTTCGACTACCCAGGCGATCCGATGCACCCCGAGGCCATCGAGCAACAACTGCGCGACGGGCGCTTCGACCTGATTCTTTTCGCGGACGTTGTGCAAATGGCTTACCGCGATTTCGTGCGCCGGTTCCTGGACGCCGCGCCCGATCTACCTGTCGTCGTATACGACCCGTGGGACGACAACCACCTGCTGCTGCCGATGGTGTTGGAGTACTTGGGCAGGCCGTCCGTAGCGGCCTATTTCAAACGCGAAATGATCGCGGGCTTCGACTACGGGCCCAACAGTTTCTCGCTGCCCTTCGGATACCCCGACCGCCTCGTGCCCGACCGTATCGACACCCCGCGCACGCAGGACCTGTTCTGGGCCGGCAAGCGCGTCTTCGGCACCCGCTCGCTGTACCTCGACTACCTGCAAGCGCGCGGACACGACCTCACCCGCCGCTACTCGCAGGAGGAGTATCGCCAGGCCATCGCGACGGCCCGCGTCGGACTCAGCTTCTTCGGCTTCGGCTACGACACGGTCCGCTACTGGGAACTCCCCGCGCACGGCGTCATGCTGCTCGCCGAACGCCCGCCTCTCCGCATTCCCCACAACTTTGTCGACGGCGAGTCTGCCCTATTCTTCGACGACTTGCCCGAGTTGGAGGAACGCCTCGCGTATGTCTTCGCTCATCCCCGGGAATGCGCGGAAATCGCCCAGGCCGGCGCGGCGCATTTCCTGAAACACCACACCGCCAGCGCACGGGCAAGACAATTCTTGGGAAGGCTGGAGCTGCTTCTCGATTGGTAAGCCAGCCCTGTGTTCGGCTTTTCGGAAGAGTCAATCGTCCGCGACGGGAGGCAGCGTCATTCGCTTCAGCTTTGGCCAAAGTAGTCCAATGCGCACAAGCCCAACGGCATATAGGAGAGCTAGACATATCGCAACAACGATGGTCGCTGGAACGTTATACCCAAACACACCCGAGAGCACGGCGGTGCCCGACAATAAGCAAATAGCCCCTGGGAGCGTTGCAAGCATTGTGGCAATCCGAGGCATCCGATAGCGTAGTAACAGGCTCCCGAGAGGCCTCCAGAGCATTGGCAATATCGGTGCCATTGGCAACACGAATCCGGGCCACAATGAACCCTTCGGGGAACCCCACTTCCAGATTGCGAGCACGATGATAGCCCATGTGAGCCACCAAAACAGGGCAATACACGCTCCGTTCCTGAGACTAATGGCAGACATCCCGTGACCGAACAACCCACGAAGCAGAGCTAGATCGCGTATTGTCCAGTTAGCTCGACAAAACGCCCGACGTGCAACTTTGGCGTTTCCCAGTTGGCGATATGCGGCGTCGAATGCCTCGGCTTCGGGCATCCCTTCGTCCTCGAGTGCCGCCACAGTCTCGTCTACGTGGCGGCGCAACTCAGAGGAAATGCGGTTCTTTGCTTCGCCGCACAGACCATGCGTGGCAACTTCTATCCACTGTGTGCAGAGGAGATATCCGGCAGGCAACGGGGGCGGCATCTTCGTATCGCTTGGGC
>JBAZRU010000688.1:0-4058 GCA_041662805.1 Candidatus Hydrogenedentales bacterium
TACGAACGGCTTCACGTCGGCAGGCTCTTCCGCCGTGACTCCGATGACGACCAAACCCTTATCCTTGTACTTCTTCTGCAATTCCGTCAGATGCGGAATGCTCTTCCGGCACGGCGGACACCACGTCGCCCAGAACTCGACGAGGTAGGCGGTCTTGCCTTTGCCGTCGGCCAGGGTCACCGGCTCGCCCTTCGCCCACTCCAGAATCGTCAGTTCGGGGGCTGGAACTCCCACTTTGCCCTGCGTGGCTTCGGCGTCGGCCAAACGGACCGCCGCGGTCAATCCCACGGCACCCATGCACAGCAGCGCCAACAACGGTAACGGACGAACCTTGAACATAATCTCCTCTGTCTTCCTGTTGGCCTGTTTCCGCGGGATATACGTATCCCCGGAACCAGCCCGTGAATGATTCTCTTAATCCCCGAATCCATGCATAGGTTGCATCTACTCCAACGGGAGCACTCGGGGCGCGTTGGCCCAATGGACGGACGCCTTGCCTGATTTATTCACAAACGCCGGCGATCCATGTCCCTATTCCCACGAGTAGGATAGCGGTGAATCTCGGGGAATTTGACAAAGCGGTGCATGCCAAGTACCATTCGCCGTTCAATCGTGGCGCGGTTTTTGGGCGATTTCCCCGCGCAGGAGACACAACAATGCACCCCTTTCGTACACAAACCTGTGGTGAGCTACGTCCGGCTGACGTAGGCAAGCAAGTGCGCCTGGCCGGCTGGGTCCATCGCAAGCGCGACCATGGCGGCGTCATTTTCATCGACCTGCGCGACCATTACGGGTTGACGCAGATCGTGGTGAATCCCGACAAGGAGTTCTTCACCGACGCCGAACAGGTGCGCCCGGAAAGTGTGATCATCGTCACCGGCGCGGTTGTCGCACGCACGCCGGAGACGGTGAACGCGAATCTCGCCACGGGAGCGATCGAAGTCGTCGCGTCCGGGTTCCACGTCGAGTCGCTGGCCGATGCGACTCCGTTCCCGGTGAATCAGGAGCTTGAGTATCCGGAGGAGACGCGGCTTGCGTACCGGTTCCTCGATCTGCGCCGCGAGCGGCTGCACGCGAACATCCTGTTGCGGTCGAAGACGGCGCAGTTGGTGCGCGCGCATTTGACCGAGCGCGGGTTCACGGAATACCACACGCCGATTTTGACGAGCTCGTCGCCGGAAGGCGCGCGCGATTACCTCGTGCCGAGCCGCGTATATCCCGGCCAGTTCTACGCGCTGCCGCAGGCCCCGCAACAGTTCAAGCAGTTGCTGATGATCTCGGGCTTCGACAAGTATTTCCAGATTGCCCCGTGCTTCCGCGACGAGGATTCGCGCGCGGACCGCAGCCCGGGCGAGTTCTATCAAATCGATATCGAGATGAGTTTCATCACGCAGGACGATCTGTTCCAGGAGATCGAGATGCTCTTGGGCCGCATCTTCGGCGAGTTGTCGAAGAAGCGGATTATGGCGAACCCGTTCCCGCGCATCGCGTATCGCGATTCGATGGAGAAGTACGGTTGCGACAAGCCGGACCTGCGGTTTGGAATGGAAATGATCGACGTGACCGATTTGTTCGGCGCGAGCGAATTCAAAGTATTCAGCGCGGCGGTGAAAGACGGCGGCGCGATCAAAGTCTTCAACGCCAAGGGCGTCGCGGCGCAACCGCGCAAGTTCTTCGACGACGCCGAGGCGTTCGCGAAAGGCGAAGGGGCGAAGGGCCTCGCGTGGATCGCATTGCGCGACGGCGAGTTGAAAGGCCCCATCGTCAAGTTCCTCAGCGATGCGGAGAAGGCCGGGCTTATCGAGCGAACGGGCGCGGTCGAAGGCGACGCGTTGTTCTTCGGCGCGGGCGCGCGCACGGTCACGAACGCGCTGTTGGGCAAGGTCCGCGTATACCTCGCGAACCAACTCGGCATCATCGACAAAGACTTGGCCGCGTTTTGCTGGATCGTCGATTTCCCGATGTTCGAGTGGAACGAGGAAGACAAGAAGATCGACTTCTCGCACAACCCGTTCTCGATGCCGCAAGGCGGGCTCGAAGCGTTGGAGACAAAAGACCCGCTCGACATCCTCGCCTATCAATACGACGTGGTGTGCAACGGGATCGAGCTGTCGTCGGGGGCTATCCGTAACCACCGGCCCGAGGTGATGCTGAAGGCGTTCCAAATCGCCGGGTATCCCGAGGAAGTGGTGATGACGAAGTTCCCCGCGTTGTGGAAGGCCTTCCATTACGGGGCTCCTCCTCACGGAGGCATCGCTCCCGGCTTCGACCGCATCGTCATGCTGCTCGCCGACGAACCCAACATCCGCGAGGTCATCGCCTTCCCCTTGAATCAGAAGGCGCAGGATCTGCTCATGGGCGCCCCCAACCAAGTGACGCAGAAACAGCTCAACGAGTTGTCGCTGCAGATCAAGCAGCCGCCGCAGAAGGCGTGAGATAGCGCACTTCGACTAGGTGTTCCAGTAAGTATCCCACGGCAGAGCCGTGGGATCTCTATTCAGTTGCTAGCGATGCGATCCAATACCGAATTCCATGCGCCTTCAGCGTGGTTACGTGTTGTTGGACCGCTTCGCGGATATTCCGCTTCGCTTCTTCAATGGTTGCGCCATTGCTGAAGCAACCGGGCAATGTTGGGCTGTATGCGAAGTACCCGGAGTTTTCCGGTTCCTTTTCGATCACGATCTCGAACGTATAGAAGCGCATGAATTGCCTCCGTAGTCATCGCCTCGCAGAGGCGCAAGTCAGTATCCGCCAATGCAGGGAACCGAAGCAAGGGCGCCAAGGATTTCGAACCCGGCAATTATCGCGTCACGCGTTTTCGCGTTCCTGCTGCTTGATGCGGTTCCACGCGGCGATGGCGTCTTCGGGGGTTGCGGCCTTGTTTTCTCCGAAGACATGGTCGTGGCGGCGGATCATTTTCTCATGGGCGCGTTCGAGGGCGCGCTGCACGTTAAATCGGCCTTCTGCCTCGGCCGCGGCGCCGGCCGCAAGCATGACGAACAGGGTGTCGCCAAATTCCTCTTCGGCGTGCGCGTTGTCGGTCCCTTGCAGGGCTTCCAGCAACTCTTCGGTTTCGCCGATGGAGTGGCGCGCGAAGTCCGTGGAAGTCTGTTCGCGGTCCCACGGGCACCCGTCCGGACCCCTCAGATAGCGGCACAGGTTCATAAGCGCCTCAAACCAATCACCTTCCGAGGCGGGCTCATGGGGCAAATGGGGGAGATTCATCCGTATACCCATCCGTCAATTCACTAAAGTTTAGTGCGTTCATGCCGATAAAAATGTCAGCAGTAACTGGAGGGTCGTAGAATGACGGTTCAATGTTGTAAATGCAAGAAGGTACGCATCGGCCGGTTGTGGGTCCAGCCTTCCAGAGAAGTTGACGGAACCGTCAGTCATTCCTACTGCCCGGAATGCGCTGATGCATGTTACATCGAGATTTTCTCGCTTCAGGCCAGCAAGGCCCCTTATGTACCCAACCTCTACGCACTTGCGCAGAGCGTGAGCCGATAGTCCAGTTTAATTTACCCCTTCCTCCCGCGCCGGATGGTCTCATACCCCGCCAAAGCCCTCAAACGCACTACCCCATGATCAACCAACGGCGCGGGGTAATTCTCTCCCAACGTCAAGCCCGCCTCCGCCAATGCGGACGCCGGGGCTTCCCACGGTTTGTGAATCCATCGGTCGGGCATGCGCGCCAATTCGGGAACCCATTTCCGCACGTAGCCGCCGCCGGGGTCGAATCGTTCGCCCTGCGTCACGGGATTGAACACGCGGAAATACGGCGCGGCATCCGCGCCGCAACCCGAGGTCCATTGCCAGCCTTGCGTGTTGCTTGCGAGGTCGGCGTCGACCAGCGCATCCCAAAACCAAGACGCGCCCGCCTGCCAACGCACCATCAAATCCTTCGTGAGAAACGACGCCACGATCATGCGAACGCGGTTGTGCATCCAGCCCGTGGCCCACAACTCTCGCATACCCGCGTCGACAATCGGATAGCCCGTGCGGCCGCGTTGCCATGCGGCCACGCCTTCCGGGTCTTCGATCCATGGGAAACGCTC
>JBAZRU010000689.1:0-4057 GCA_041662805.1 Candidatus Hydrogenedentales bacterium
GTCTCCAGCGTTTGTTGGAGCACGTGCGTCACGAAGCGTGCGGCGTACTCGTGGCCCCTGTCGTTGGGATGGACCCCGTCGGCCTCGACATCGGACCACGCCATGCGCTTCGCCTGAATCTCCGGCCACAACGCGTCGCGAAAACTCACCATTGGCAATTCGTAGTGCGCACCGATGGGTGCGTGCTGTTCCTGCGAGTTGGCGCCCGCTTCGTTCATCATGAACAGCAGCATCACGGCGGGATGATTGCGTGCATTCAGGATTTGCCGTACGACGCCTTCCAGGGTCTCCGCGACCGCGGGGACATTAGGGTCGTTCACCGCATATTCGACTACGACGAAGTCGGGCTGCTTGCTCAGTAGATGCTCGCGCACGCGGTGCGCGCCGCTATCCGATCCGGTCGCGCCGATACCCGCGTTCACAAACGCGATCTCCGCATTGGGAAAGGTGTCGCGCCACCATTGAGCTATCCTGTTTCCGTAGCGATTGTCCTCAGAGCTGGCCAGCGCGCCCTGGGTAATCGAACCACCGAGGACACCGACCGTAACCTTCTCGCCTCGCTGCGCCTTTGCGAAGACCCGCTGCAAGCGTGCCTTGTTTCCCATGCTCACGACGGACCGCGCGGTGATATCCGCATCCGGCGCGGAAGCCGCTTCGCCCGCCCACACAGGACTGGAAAGGGCAATGGCCAGGACAACGAGAGCCGGTACGTGCCACGTCTTGGTCGATTTCATAGATGCCCCCTGAGTTGAGTTGGCGATCCTACCACGCCGTCATGGAGTGGACAAAGACAACCCGTAACCGAGACAATTCCCACAAGGCTTGGCGAGTAGGCGTTCGTGCAGAGGAGACAAAGCAATGTCGAAGCTGGGAGTAGGCATCATCGGCTGCGGGTGGGTCGCGGAGGAATACATCAAGGGATTTCGGAACGACGGGCGGGCGGAAGTGCGGGGACTGGTCAATCGAAGTCTTGAGCAACCGGCGATCTACAAGGCGCGCTATGCCCTCGATTGCATGGTGACCTCGGACCACGAAGCCATGCTCGCGCGGAAGGACATCGACATCGTCGTGGTGGCGACGCCGCACGACCAGCACACGCCGTATGTGGTGGCCGCGGCAGAGGCGGGCAAGCACGTCGTAATCGAGAAGCCGGTCGCTCTTACTATGGACGACGTGCGCCGGCAACAGGCGGCCGTTCGCAAAGCGGGTGTGAAGTCGGTCGTCGGCTTCGTGCTTCATTGGAATCCGTTGCTCATGACCATCGACCAGCTCATTTCGGACGAGGCGTTCGGGAACGTGTTCATGGTCGAAGTCGACTACATGCACCGGATCTGGTGCAACCCGGAGAAGAGCTGGCTCGGCACGAAGCAGCAAGGCGGCACGTCATTCCTGGCGGCGGGTTGTCACGCGGTGGATGCGTTGCGCTGGTTTGCACGGAGCGAGGCCGTCGAAGTCACTGCGTATGCCGTCAAGACGGAGAACCCGGTCGAGTATGCGGGCACGGCGACGGCCGTCGTGAAATTCGCGGACGGGAAGATCGGGCGGACGACAAGCTGCTTCGACGCGGAAATGCCGTACGTGTTTCATATCGGCGTCTACGGTACGGAAGGCTCGCTGCGCAACGACCGGCTCTATGCGCCCAAACGTTTCCCGGGGCAGAACGCGTTTATGCAGATCCCGTGCGTCCTGCCGGACAGCGGCGATGTCGCGCATCATCCGTTTCAGGGGGAGGTCACGCACTTCCTCGATTGCATCATCGACAACAAGCCTCCGTTGCCCGACCTCGATGACGCTGCGAAAACGATGGCCCTGTGCATTGCCGCCGACCGCTCGGTGGAAGAGCATCGTCCCGTGCGCTTGGACGAAGTGTAGGCCGCGCTACGTTCGATCGATACGGCCGTACGCAACGGCGGCATCGTAGAAGGCTTCGCAGGTGCTGAGCCGTGCGCGCGGCGGCAAGTTGTTGCCTTCCTGAAAGACGAAACACCCGCCCTCCAGCACGCCCGATTCGGCGATGCGCTTGGTCTCTTCGACGATGGGCGCGGGGTCGTCCATGAGGAAGAAGGAGATCTTGGGTCCGCCTTGGATGACCGTGTGTTGACCGAGTTCGCGCCGTGCCGCACCGAAGTCCACGGGGAATCCCGTATCGAACAGCGAGACCCCACACTCCTCGCGGATGACGGGGAAGTGCCGTTGATCGTTTCCGCACAGGTGCATGCCCCGGTGGGTGTGCGTCGCGAATTCCTCGTAGAGCTTACGATGCCACGGCAACACAAATTCCCTATACTGATCCGGCGACAACATCTGAATGGCGTCGTCCGCCAGCCAGAAATCGTCGCACGGGATAGCGATGTCGAATCGCCGCCGCCACGCCCTCATGCGCGCGCGCGTCGCTTCGTGCAGATATCCCAGCAAGGTGTGTGCGTACTCCGGATCCAGCAACAAGTCCGAGCAAAACTCTGTCGCGCCGCGCACGGCCACCGCCGCCGTGAACACGCCATCTGTTCCCGCATACGACGGCATCAGCAAGGGCCCGATGGGCCGCCCCATCCACGTCCATCCCTCGCGGCGCCGCTTGTCCCAATGATCCGCGAACGCAAGAAACCGCTCCGGCCATTCGCCTGCGAAGGGATCGGGCACGCCCTGGTCGAACAACGCCGTCTTGGTGTCGTCCGTGAGGAAGGGCGTCGTATCCGGCACCTGCCCCTCCCGAAAATGCACAGGGCACCCCAGCCACGCCGCGTCGTACGTGTTCTCGAAATCCACGTACATCGGCCACGCTTCCGGCAATCCATGCTCGTGATCGCCCGGGAGGAAATGACGCACCCACGTGCTCCATTCGAGTATCCCCTGCCCCATGACTTCCGGGTCGAGCATGTACTGTTCGTAGGTGAGGCCCCGGGTGTTGTACGCGGGGTTCAGTAACAACACACGCGGGTTGGTGTTGAGACGTACCGGCACGCGCGCGTGCGTGCGCTTCCAAAAGGAAGCCCACAGCGCTTTCCCTTGCGCGTTGGATTCACTCCAATCGCTCTGGGGGAGCGGGGGCAACGTGAAGAGCGGATCGTGTTCGCGCGCCATTGTATTTGTACCTGTGCCTATTTCGATGGTGTTGCGATTGCCGTGTCTTCCAGTCCCGCCGCCCAGGCCGCCGCACGTTGGTAGAGCGCCCGAGTGCCCGCGCTGCCGAGGGCATTCGTATCGTGGCCGAAGATGCAATGGAGGACGTGGCCCTTGAGTTCGGGGACGGTGAAGGCCATGGGGTATACGAGTTGGTCGACCTTTGACGTGGCCTAGCAAAGCGTGTGGATCGTGGTGTCGCCGACGAGGCAGGTGTAGAGTTCGTCGGCGGTGTCGAAGTCGGCCATGCCTTTGGTAACGGCGTGTTGCGCGTCCACGATGCGCACGTTGAACGGGCCGTAGGGGTCATGTCCGCGTTTCTTCGGGTCCCACACGCGGCCTGCGATTTGCACGTAGCCCTTCCAGTCTTCGAACGCGCCGCACGCGAAATGGACAAACACGAGCCCGTGACCGGAATCGACGTAGCGCTTGACCCCTTGCCACACGTCCTCGCCGAGGGGCAGGCGCGCGGAGTAGTTCTTGAAGTGGACGAACGCGGCGTCGTAGGAATCAATGAGCGGCGATGCAAAGATTGCCGGGCATTCGGTGATGGAGACTTCGAACCGCGAATCTTCACGCAGAATCTCGGCGAGTTCTGGGCCGGTTTCCTGCCAACGGTGCCCGGGATAGTCGTCGCCCGTCACGATCAGTACGCGCTTTCGCGCAGTCGTATCGGACTTCTTGAGCAGCCACACTTCGCTTACGACGGCATCCGGACCGGCGTCTTTCGCAATGGCGATCTTGAATGCGCCTGCCGCTGTGTACTCCCGGGGAATCGGGAGCAGTATACGGGCGGGCACGGGTTGATCGGCGTGAAACGCGAGCGGCACGGTCGCAGGCAGGACGGTCTTCCATGCCACGGGGTCGCCGAGGCCAAATTGCACGGATTGCCTGCGGCTTTGCGCGTCCGCATCGAACCACGTGAACCCAAGCACGT
>JBAZRU010000690.1:0-4056 GCA_041662805.1 Candidatus Hydrogenedentales bacterium
GAGCGCGACTTTTGCCAAGGCCACGGTCAGTGCCTTCGGGGCGGCCTCCGCAGTCAGATTAGCCGTCATCATTGCTGCGAGCGCCGAGCCTACGACAACGAGCCCACGTCGCTGAAGCCTCTTCCGGATTAACTCAATGGCCTTTTGTATCCGGTACGTGACCGTCGTGCGCGAGACACCAAGTCTTCGTGCAATGGCGTCGTGCGTTTCGTCCTCGAAGAAGTGGAGCACGATGGGTACCCGCAACCTCTCCGGCAGGTCTGCGATGACCTCATCGATGTGCGAACTGACGTCGTCCCACTGAATCGCCGCGTCGGGACTATGCTCCAAGGCAAATTGCGACTCTCGCACTTTCCGCCGCTTCTCGGAGCGAACTATCGCGAGGCACGACGTGGTTGCCACGGCATGCAACCACGCCCCTAGGTGTTCCTTGGGACCCTTTGGCGAAAACGCGAGCTTCGCGAAGCACTCCTGGGCCGCGTCTTCTGCCTCACTTCCATCGCGCAGAATCCGGTTGCACGTCCCGTAGACCATCGGTGCGTACCGTGACGCGATCTCTTTGAAGGCTTCCGCATCGCGATCCCTGGACCACTTCGCAAAAAGTGCTATGTCATTAGCCGGCATGTTTCGCATCCCGTACCGATTCCGAACGCCTGTCAGTGTTGATTCCGACTATAGGATGCCGCAATAGGCAAAATGGTCAAGGAATTCTCGAACTCATTGAACAGTGCGCATCGCATTCTGGCAATTTTCCCAAACTGAAGTCGACAGGGTGTAGACAACAGGATACAATCGAACTGCGTCAGAGTCTCGCATAACCCAAAGCTCTGCAAATTGTCGACACTGTCCACCCGATATCCGGGCACGGCCAGTGAAGGAGTATCTACGTGTCCTTTGATAGAGCTGCAATTTCACTATTCGTCGCAGCCGCGGCACTGGGTTGCGTCTCCGCATATGGAGCCCAGATAGAGGACCTTGGCGTTCCCGTGACGGCGGTAACGTATGGCAATAGTCACGCCGTTCTTGCGCCGGGCCCTGGCGGACAAGGAACGATGTTCTATACGTCGTACTACGTCTCGACGGGATGCGAACTTGTCGGGTGTGACTTCCGGGACGGACGCATGTTCCGCAAGAAACTCCCTTCCAATGGCGGCTACGGCATTGCCGTGGGCCTGGATGGCTCCGTGTACATCGGTGGTGTGAATCCTGGTGACCTGTATCGCTTTGACCCGAAGACCGACGCCCTGACCACGATCGACATCAAGCAGTTTGGCGTTGACTACATTTGGGATCTGGCGGTGGGACCCGACGGCGTGGTGTATTGCGCGGCGGGATATCCGAAAACAAGACTCGTTACGTTTGCTCCCGCCTCCGGCGAAGTTCGCGACTTGGGCGAGTTGGCGCCATCGGAACAGTACCACCGGTGCATTTGCGTGGACCGTTTCGGGAAAGTGTGGTGCGGGGTCGGTTCGCGCGCCCATTTGATTGTATACGACCCCGCTGATGACTCCCGGCGTGAAGTCCTTCCCCAAGCGTATTCCGCCAGTTCGACTGTTTACCGGCTCGAATCGTGCGGACGCTACGTTGTGGCGCACGTATCCTTTGATGGGGTGCTTCTTGTTTTCGACACGGAGACCCAGGAGGTCGTGCGCGCCGTCCCCAAACTGGAGGACGACGAAGCATGGAGTATCGCCAGAAGTGGCGGAGGAGACATCCTCTACATCACGTCACGGCCATCGTTGCGCACGTTTCGCTACAACGTGGAGACGGGAGAGCGTACGCCTCTCTCGGTTCCTCCGGGGCAGATCAAGGCCGTCGAACAAGGACGTTGGGTCCATGCCGTCGACGATCAAGACTACGTCGTGCACGACCTGCAAGAAGAACGCGAGGTTATCCGCACCCGCCTTACCCAAGGGGGAGACGGCATGGCCGTGTACGCCCTCACGAGCGGCCCCGACGGCAACGTCTACGGCGGCACGTATATCAACATGCACCTCTTCCGTTGCGATGCGACGTCCGGCGCTCTTCAGGATTTGGGCAAGTTCAGCCGGTGGTCGGGGCAAGTGGATAGCATGAGTCTCGGACGGGATGGTCTCATCTACCTCGGCGCCTATGTTCATGCCGTGATCAGCGTATTCGATCCCGCCGCCCCCTGGAGACCGGGCCGCGAGCCCGATTCGAATCCGCGCGAGATCGGCCCACTTGGAAAAGGCCAGTTCCGCACGCAGGCAAATACCCTTGGTCCGGACGGTCGCCTCTACGTCGGCAGCGTCCCTTCGTACAACAGCGCAACCACCGGCGCATTCAGTATCTGCGACCCGAAGATTGGCACAAAAGACGTGCGATTGGACTTCGTTCCGGGTGGGGCCGTCAACGCGCTGGTCTCCGATACGCAAGACGTGTACGGCGCTGGAGGCGGTGAGTTCTTCGTCTATGACCCGGCAACCGGCAAGAAGCGTTTCTATCTCACGCGTCCCGTGACCGCAATGGCCCTTCTCCGCGACGGCTATGTCAGCGTCTCCGGCGGTGGTACGCTCTTCGTGTATGACCGCGAGAGCAACGTTATCTCGGCGGACGCAGACAACCCGGCCGGCGACTTCTCGCATATGTGTTCGGGCGCAGACGGCGCCGTGTACGGGGTGAACGACGGCCACGTGGTCCGAGTCGGTCCCGACGGCGTGTCGGTTGAAGTTCTCGCCGATGAAGGCGGCAAGTACCTCGCTACCGACAGCAAGGGACGCGTGTACTTTGCGCGAGGTCCGCGCGTTTTCCGCTGCACCCCTCCTCAATCCCCCGGAAAGTCGTGAGCTCGCGTGAGAATTCCGCCGGAAGTACTCGTTGTGTCCAAGTGAAGATGGAGAAGCGGGCGTGAATGTAGTTAGTCGATGTGCCGCGCTAATCGCGTGCGTCACCATTCTATTCAGCGGCAAAACCTACGCGATCGAAGGAACGTATCTGCCTGCGTCCAATACGCCGATTCTGGAAAAGGAAAGCGGCCCAATAGAAATCGTTGGTGATTTTGAGTTGTGGGACAAGAGCGTTCCGCTCCCCTCCCCTGAGAGTCTCACATACCCGAATCAGGCCGTCGATATTGTGGTCCACCGGATGGATGACGACTTTCGATTCCTACACGACAACGCCATCGTGTGGCACGGAAACACGCTCTTTGCCGGTTGGTACAACTGCCCAACAGGTGAGATTCAGGAATCGTCGTGCATCCGTTCCAGACGCTCCCTCGATGCCGGGAAATCCTGGACGAACGTCGAGGTAATCGCCGCGGACTACGAGGCCAAAGGCGTCTACTATGTACCGGTGACCTTTCTGTCAAACCACGGGCAGCTTCTGGCGTACGTTTCGAATATGGTCGGTCACGACCTGGTCACCCGCTGCGAAGTCTTCATGCTGGACAAGCGGAAGAACCAGTGGAATTCCAAGGGATATATCGCGGGTCCCTTCCTGCCCAATTGCCCACCGCTGCTGATGGCTGATGGCAATTTCATCATGGCAGGACGCATGGCGGCCGAGCCCGGGGCCACGCCCGAAACTCCAGCCGTGGCCATTTCCCGCGGAGAAGATCTCCGCGAACGGTGGGATGTGGTTCCCATGATGGCGGGGCGTTCCCGGCCCTACACGGACTTTCCCGAAAGCACTGTGTGGCTGGACGGACCGAACGTGACCGCTGTTGTTCGAGGCAAGCTGACTTTCACAAGCAGCGACTTTGGCCGTTCCTGGCGCGGTCCATTCCGCCACAATCTGCCCGCCGAAGACAGCAAACCGTTTGCACTGTACCTCAGCACGGGACAGCGCTGTCTGCTATGGAATTATCCGCAAGCTCCAGGAACCATTCGTAGACTGCTGACCTTGGCGGTCAGTCGACCTGGAGAGAAAACGCTGGTTGCGATGTGGAAGATTCGCGATGGCTACCTGGATTCGCTGCAGGTCGGGCCGGAATGGTCCTATCCCTGCGCCGTCGAACATGAGGGCTCGCTTTATGTCATTTACACTTCCGAGAAGAGGCATAGCGTGATGACAACGATCCCACTGAAGTCGCTTGAG
>JBAZRU010000691.1:0-1704 GCA_041662805.1 Candidatus Hydrogenedentales bacterium
ATCGAGAATATGTCCCGCATGACGAAAGTCGCGCTGTACCGCCAGCGGGCTCAGTTGGAGGAACATTATTCAACGGCTATCGACGCCGCGACCGAGGTCGGCGACAAGGAGCAGGTTCGCAAGCTTCGCGATGCCGAACGCAAGGATCTCAAGGCCTTCGACGAGGCTGCCGAGGAGGCCAAGCCCGATCCCAAGGACGTGGCAAAGGCCAAGGAAAGCGTCAATGCGGCGCTCCCAAAGGATGTTCAGGAAGACATCTCGGAATGGCTCGCTGTTAACAAATGGTACCACACCGACGAGGACATGCAGGCCATAGCCAACAGGCAGGACGGCAAGCTGTCTCGCGATCGGCCCGAGCTTTCCACCTCTGAGCGGTTGGAAGAGGTTCGTAAGTACATCGTCAAGAAATTCCCGAAGGAATTTCCCGAGGAAGCCGGCGACGATGAAGAAGGCGACGATGAAAAACCTTCGCGAGGGTCGCGCGTTGAAGGCGGTTCTCGCATGGCTGGCGGCGGTAGCGGGTCAAGGTTCTCGAAACTACCCGCAGATGCAAAGTCACAGGCCGATAAGTTCATCAAGGACGAAGGTTTGTTCCTCGAAAAAGGGGAAGACCCCGTAAAGGATTTGGCAAAGGCGCGCGAAAGATACGCAGCGCAGTATTATGGAGAAGACAAATGAGCGACGTTGAAATAAAGCGCGGACCCGGTAGACCTCCTCGTCAGGAAGAGGTCAAGCAGCGCCGCCGCCGTCGCGAGGGATTGGGTGCAGAGCGCGGGCTCAAGCTCGGCATCCCCGATGATCTCAAGGACAAGGAATTTACCTATCGTTGGGTGAACGACAGGCCGGGCCGCGTTCAACAACTCACCAAAATGGACGATTGGGAAAAGGCCCCGATCACCACCGAACAGAATGCCGGAGAAGGCACTGTAGAAACTCGCGTAGTAGACAAGACAGTCGGTGAAAGAGCCGTACTGCTGCGCAAGCCGAAAGAATTCTATGAGGCAGACAAGCTTGAGGAACAGAAGGTTCTCGACGCCAGAGATGAAGCTATGCGTCGATCCGTTCTCCCAAGCTCAGAGGGCCTAAGCGGCCCTGAAGCCTACATCCCCGGCGGTCGAAACATCGTCGGCGGGCGGTAGGCGCCCATCACTCAAATCTTTGGAGGCCTTAAATGGCTAACGTTGACTCTCCGTTCGGGCTCAAGCCCGTCCGGTATCTCAGCGGTGCCCCTTACAACGGTGCCGTAAACTACTATTCGACCGTGACCGGAGACGGCACGGCGATCTACATCGGAGATCCGGTCATTACGTCCGGCACCGCATCGACCATCGACGGAATGATTTATCAGGATGTCGATCAAGCCGCGACCGGCGATGTCATTACCGGCGTCGTCGTTGGTGTTGTTCCTGTTACTCGCGAATCAACGATTTATCGCGAGGCGTCCACCCAGCGCATTCTGATGGTTGCCGACGATCCTGGCCTCGTCTTCGAGATCCAGGAAGTCTCCGGCGGCACGGCTCTTGCTGCAAATGACATTGGCTTGAATGCCAATTTTGTGGTTGCGGCGGGATCGACCACCACGGGGCTATCCGGCGTTGAACTCAACAACGCCACGGAAGCCACGACCAACACGCTGGACGTTCAGATTGTTGGCTTCGTCAACCGTGTGGACAACGCCGTGGGTGAGCATGCGAAGTGGCTCGT
>JBAZRU010000691.1:1714-4056 GCA_041662805.1 Candidatus Hydrogenedentales bacterium
TCGTCCGCATCAATCGTCATCAGCGCGCCAATCAAGTCGCTGGCATCTAACGGGAGCATAGCAACATGACCGGCGTTATCACCACTGGCAACCATCCGAAGGCCCTTTGGCCGGGGATGCATGCATTCTTCGGCGCTCAGTACAAGGAGCACCCGGAAGAATATCGCGAAATCTTCTCGATGCAGAAATCGGGCAAGAACTACGAGGAAGATACTCTCGTCACGGGATTTGGGCTTGCGCCTGAAAAGACCCAGGGCGGCGGAATCTCATACGATTCCGAAACCCAAGGGTTTACCAAGCGGTATACCCACACGGTTTTCGGGACCGGCTACATCGTGACCGAGGAGGAGCTTGAGGACAACCTTTACGAGACGGTTTCTCGGAAAAGGATCAAGCGCCTTGCGTTCTCGATGCGGCAGACGCGGGAAATCATCGGCGCGAACATTCTCAATCGCGGTTTCAACTCGTCTTATACGGGTGGGGACAGCAAGGAGCTTCTCGCCACCGATCACCCCTCGGTCGCCGGCAACTGGTCAAACGAACTCGCGACCGCAGCCGATTTCTCGGAAGCGGCCCTTGAGGACATCGTTATCCAGATCGGACAGGCCAAGAACGACCGCGGCCTGAATATCGCCTTGCGCGGTATGAAGCTGATTGTTCCAGTGAACCTTCAGTTCGATGCCAAGCGGGTTTTGAAGTCGGGACTTCAGTCCGGAACCGCGAACAACGACATCAATGCCGTTCGTGGGATGTTTGATTTTTCAATCAACCATTACCTGACCGACACTGATGCTTGGTTCGTCAAGACCGATTGCCCGGATGGCCTGACCTGGTTCGACCGTCGCGCCCTTGCTTTCACGCAGGACAACGACTTCGATACCGGCAATGCCAAGGCAAAGGCCACCATGCGGTTTTCGTGTGGATGGACCGATCCGCGCACCTGCTACGGCAGCCCCGGCGCGTGACGACTATGGGGCGGGCTTCGGCTCGCCCCTTCCTCTCACCATCGAATTCAATCCTTAACCAAGGCCCTCATGGGGTCGATTGGGAGATTTTCCTATGCCTATGTCCAACTATCCTAATGGCTTCCCGAATGGGGTGCAGATTCGCGGCGTTCCCGTGCTGAATAGCTATGCGGGCAATGTGTTCTGGGTCAATTCAGCGAATGGCTCAAACGGCAATAAGGGTACGCGTGAGCGGCCCTTTACAACACTGGATTATGCTATCGGCCGCTGCACGGCCAACAACGGCGATCTGATCCTGGTGGCACCTAACCACGCCGAAACCATTACCGGCGCGGGCGGCATCGCCCACGACGTTGCCGGCGTGTCCGTTATCGGCATGGGTGTAGGCAACCAGCGCCCGCGCTTCTTGATGGACGCCGGAACTACTGTCACCTATGCGATTTCGGCGGCAGACGCCTATGTCGGGAACATCGTTTTTGCGTCCGGACATGCTGACGTTGTTACCTGTTTCGACGTGACGGGCGTCTATGCCCATATTGACGGCTGTATGTTCGTCGATAACGTCGCAAATGAGAACTTCTTGTCCGCCATCAGCGCGACCGGCGCCGCCAATACGGCGGACGGGCTTAAGGTCACGAACAACCGCTTCATGAGCGCCGACGCGGCCACGCTTGGCTTTATCATGACGACTGACGATGTTGAGTTCCTGGAGGCCACTGACAATGTGGTGGTTTCGGAAGGCACCGGCCTTGCCACGCTGATGACCGTGGCGACGGGCAAGGATGTCCGCGGCATCCGCGTCCTGCGAAACTACCTGTCGAGCAAGGCGACCGCCGGCAACCTCGCCTGGTCGAACGACACGGCGAGCCCGAACAACTCCGGCATCATCGCGCATAATCGCTGCCGTCATGCGGACGTGACAGCCGGCCACACCATGGGCGCGGTCGGCGGTTGCGGGTTCTTCGACAACCTGTCGGCCTCGACCGACGCCGTTTCCGGCTTTGTCCTGCCGGCAATTGACGTGGATCTGTAATGAACGCGGGCGAAGTCTACCGGGTGGTTCGCTCGGTAGACATTGCTCCCGTTCTTGCAATCCTCGACACGCTTCCGTTTTTCGCCGCCAACGTGAGCGGCGGGAAATACCCCTGCGACGTGGTTTTGCAGCCCCAGTTCCCGCCACCGCTCAAGGAGTTGGTGGCGGGGCTTGGCCTTGGTGGGACCATCACAAGGGCCATTCTTCGCAAGCTGGGGCCGCGCCAGAGCATTCCGCCGCATATCGACGCCTGGATGCCGAAAGAGGCGGATTGGCACCGCTATCAGGTGCCGATTACCAGCCATCCCGACATCGTTATGCGGTGGCCTGACGCGTCGTCAGGC
>JBAZRU010000692.1:0-4053 GCA_041662805.1 Candidatus Hydrogenedentales bacterium
TCGTGCTGAAGAACTTCCCGTTTTCGCTTCTGGTGCGCAACGCGCCTCGCATTGCGTGGGAGCGCGTCAATCAGACTGGCCGCCTGCTTTCTGCTGCGCGCGCCGAGTTTGGCCTTGTCCGTGCATTGGCAGCACTGGCCGGCGCGTGGCTGAGCGCCGTGTGGGCGATACCGCATTGCCTCGTCGAACGATGGCGCATTCAGCGTTCGCGCGCGATTTCCGTGCAAGAGCTAAGTAGAATGCTCAACGCCTCGGACGAGCTTTGATGTACAATCGGGCCGGCATCGCCAAGGCAGCGGGCACAAATCCTCGGGGCCAATATGCACCACTTCGCTGACTTCGTACTCAAACCGTACATTCGCCGATTCGAATATGAACGCATCCTTGAGATTGGCGCGCAGTACGGCGAGAACACGAAAGAACTCGCCCTGTTGCCTTCGGTTCATGTGACGGTAATCGATCCGTGCCTGGATGCGGATTTGCGTGCGCGGCACGCGGGAAGCGCAAGCGTGACGATGATCCCCGGCTTGAGTCTCGATGTGCTCCCGAAGCTTCGGGATCCCTTCGGCTGCATCCTCATCGACGGCGATCACAATTGGTACACCGTCTACAACGAGCTTCGGGTCATCCGGGAGCGGGAACTGCTGCTTCGCGGTGGAACGATCTTCCTGCATGACACGTGGTGGCCGTATGGACGCAGGGACGGGTATTACGACCCTGACCGCATCCCGGCGAAATTTAGGCAACCATTTGAGCGAAAGGGAATCGTTCGCGGGCAGTCCGAGTTGAGCGAGTCGGAGGGAGTGAATGTCGATTTCGCCAACGCGGCGCACGAAGGCGGTCCGCGCAACGGCGTGCTTCCCGCCGTGGAGGAATTCCTTCGCGAACACGATCACAAATACCTGTTCGTCAACCTCGAAGTTCAGTATGGCCTCGGCATGCTGTATCGGCGGCGAGACGGTGAGACCGACGCGATATTCACGGAACTTTCTCGGGGACTGTTGCGTCGCTTGCGCGTAGGCAGAATCAAGGATACGCTGCAGGAAGCATTCCCCCGTGCGTATGCGGGGGCACGGCGGGCTGCGAGGGCGCTCCGGGGCGGACGGTCGCGTGAGTGAGCATGTCGCACCGGATATCTCCGTGACGTTGCTGACGCGCAATGCAGGCCCGCTGCTCGAACGCGTGCTTCGCGGCGTGCGCGAGCAAGAAACGGCGCGCCGCATCGAGATTGTGGCAGTCGACACCAGTTCGACGGACACGACGCGAGACATCCTCACGCATTTCGGCGCACGGGTTTCGATCATCGAACCAAAGGCGTTCAACTTTGGTCTTACGCGGGACCTCGTTTTCGAGCAGGCCGCCGCTCCCATCGTCGTGTCGCTTTCGCAAGACGCCGTGCCCGCGCACGCGAAGTGGCTCGAACATCTTGTCGCGCCGCTGAGCGAGCGAGACGTAGCCGTATCGTGCGGGCGCTCGTTGCCGGACGATGCGCGCGAGCAGCCGCAGTTTATTTGGGAACGCAACGGGCGCTTTTACTTCACGCGGGAGATGCGCGCATTTTCCGAACGTTACGGGCGAGGGCTCTCCAATGCCAATGCGGCATACAAGCGGGAGGTGTGGCGGCGATTGCGGTTCGGCGAGCAGCCCATCGGCGAAGATTTCCGCATGCAGACCAAGCTCCACGCGGAGAATCTGACGATTGCGTTTCCCGACGACGCGCCCGTATTGCACCATCACGACTACACGTTGCACACGCTGTATGCGCGATGCCGTAACGAGGGTTTGGGCCTGCGACTGCTGGGATGTCCGTATACTACCGCAGCGTTGGTACGAGATCTCGCGAATCCCCGCATGGTCTCTACGTGGTGCCGCGAGCTGATGCGTGGGCGCCTGATCACGCCCGCGGCGCTGCTGTTCCCCCTGGTACGCCCCGTCGGCGTGTACATGGGAAGCCGGTTCGCGAAGGGCATTCTCTGATGACACAACGCATGCGCGAGTACTACGCCTCGAACCCGCTCATGGTGAGTTCGCCGTTCGGCGGCGTGGACAGCATCAATGCCGGGTTGGTTCGCGACGTGTTTGGGAAACTCGGCATCGACGTGAGCGGGCGTGCCGTTCTCGATGTAGGATGCGGGCGCGGCTTCATGCGCGAGTACGTCAGCGCGCAAGGCGGACGCTACGTTGGCGTCGATCTGCTCGCGCACGGATCGGGGTTCCCGCTTGGCGTGGCTGATGCAACGCGCCTGCCTTTTTCGGACGCCTCGTTCGATGGTGTATTCTGTATCGACGCATTCGAGCACATTCCCGACGGCGTGGCGGCGGCGCGGGAGTTTCTGCGCGTGCTCCGGCCCGGAGGCTACATGTTCCTCTCCGCGCCAAATTACGGAAACTTGGCGGGGCTGGCGAAGTGGGTCTGCGAGCACTGGGGTGGTTACGCGCCAAATACCTGGGCGCCGTTTCGCCGGTGGCAGGCGCAGGAATTGGAGCAGCCGCTCACGGAAGCGGGGGTGCGCCGGATTTATCGCGAAGCGGGGTTTGGACGGTTCACGCGGATCGGCCATGCCCCGGAAGTCTATCTGGGGGTGTTTCCGTGGACGGATCATCCGCGTATGCCCGAGGCGTTGCAGTTCCGGCTACAACGGTTGTTTTGCCGGATGGGCCCTGCAATCATGCGCGTGTGGCCGGGCGCGAGCCTGCACGGATTCTGGAAGATTGAGGTGTAACATGCTGGGAAAGATTGATCGGCTGATTCGGAAACTGAAGCTGCGCTATGGATCGCAGGATACGGTGATTCAAACGCTGCGCGAGATGGGGGTGCAGGTCGGCGATCGATGCCGCATCTACACCACGCAGTTCGGAGGCGAACCCTATCTCATCCGCATAGGAAACCACGTCGGCATTTCGAACGACGTTACCTTTGTCACGCACAATCTCAATTGGGTGTTTCAAGACAAATACGAATCGCTAACGAGCTTCGGAAAGATCGAGATCAAAGACAACTGCAACATCGGCGTCGGCGTCATCATCCTGCCGAACGTGACGATTGGGCCGAATTCGGTCGTGGGCGCGGGCAGTGTCGTCACCAAGGACGTGCCGCCGAACAGCGTCGCCGCGGGCAATCCCGCGAAAGTCATTTGCAGCGTGGACGACTACGAGAAGAAAGTCGTCGCGAACCACATACCGATCCCGTTGGACCGCGAAGAAGCGCGAAAGACCCTCATCAAACGTTTCTGGGGAGAGGACGCGTGAAGCTGGCGCTGCTGATGGGGAATCGGTACAACCCCTGGCATCTTCAGCCCTTTCGCTTGCTTCGCGGCAGCCCGCACATCACGGCATTTCGCGCGGAGTCGCAAATACAGGATCACTTCAAAGAGCGGGGCGACGGCACCGAAGGGCTCGATATCGAGCGCATCTACTTCAACACGCAAAAGGGCAGTCCAATTGCCCGCGTCAAGCACCTGATCCGCGAGCGCTACTTCAACACCAACCCGCGCCTGCTGCCGTTTCACGAGCGCATGCAGGGTTACGACATCGCGCATTCCTGGGAGTTGTTTACGGATTGGTCGGCGGAAGCACTGATCGCGCGCGAACGCTACGGCGTTCCGTTGGTCATCACGGTGTGGGACCTCCTGCCCTTCAACATGGAGCGCGAGGCCGGCCGGCGCGAGATTAAACAACGGGTTGCCGCGGGCGCGGACCGCTTCATCGTATACACGGACCGCTCCTATCGCACGCTGCGCTTCGAGAACGTCGACATGGGGCGCGTCGTGAAGACGCCGCCCGGCGTCGACCTCGACATGTTCTCTCCCGGTATTAGCATGCGCGCGAGCCTCGGCCTCTCCGAGGATGATTTCCTGATCCTGTACGTGGGCTGGTTCGTGCCGCGAAAAGGCATCGACTTCTTGCTATACGCAATGCGCGAACTCGCGGACGACCCCGCGCTGCGCGGTCGCAAGGTCGCCTTGGTCATGGTGGGATCCGGCTACGGCCAGGAACGCGTGAAGGCGCTGGTCACGCGCCTCAAGCTCGAAGACCAATGCCGGTTCACCGGCG
>JBAZRU010000693.1:0-4053 GCA_041662805.1 Candidatus Hydrogenedentales bacterium
ACGACGTGTGCCTTTGGTTTGTGCCTTCCGAGCACTACGAACTCGCCAGTGTGGGACATCAAAGAGAACTGGACAACGGCCAACCGGGCCGCAACGCTTGGGCAGTTCACCGGCACACCCACGTTGACGGTCGTTTCACAGCAACCGCGCTACCTCATCGAGTACTTCAAGGTGGGAGAGTCTTTCATCTACCGCGTGACGGCCATTGGCTATGGCGCGCGGGACACCACACAAGTCATGCTCCAAAGTTCAGTGAAGGCATTGAAATGATCGCTCCTCTCTTTGGCCGTGTGCTGCGTGGGGTCGCCGCTCTATGTGTCCTGGTTTCCGGCCTCGTCGTGACTTCGTCGCAAGCGGTGAACCTGACGACCTTGCCGCCCTATCTGACGGAGACCAAGGGTGCGCCCATGGTGATGCTCAATCTATCGCGCGATCACCAACTTTCATACAAGGCCTACAACGAGTTCTCAGACCTGGATGGCGACGGCATCGTCGAGACGCAGTACAAGCATTCGTACAGCTACTACGGCTATTTTGACAACCAGCGCTGCTATCAATACAGCGGGACGCAGGATCGTTACGTACCGACGCGCAAGGTGGCCGACGACGGCTACTGCAACTACGCTGGAAACAGCGGGGAGTGGAGCGGCAACTTTCTGAACTGGGCGACCATGACCCGCATGGACGTGGTCCGCCGGATTCTCTATGGTGGCCGCCGTAGCACGGACGAGTCCGGGTCAACGGTCCTTGAGCGCGCGCACCTTCCGACAGATGCGCATGCCTTCGCGAAGTACTACGCCAATGCAGACATCGCGAAGTTGACGCCGTTCGACAGGCCGGAGATCACCATTTGCAATGCCACCTTCAGGAACGGCAGCGGCAATCGCTACTCGCATAACGCACCAGGTGCGCCCAAGATGCTCGTGGCTGACGGCAACTACTCGTTGTGGAACTCGAACGAACGTTGGCAATGTTATTGGAGCGAAGACAAAAGCGCGTCCAATGGGAATGACTCTGCGGTCACGGGCATCAATGCAGCAAACAGCAACCCTTCGCGCGTAAACCGCGGCTTGGGCACGGGTTCCGCGAAGGGCACGTACACAGTCAAGGTGGAGGTTTGCAAGACGGGCCTGGATGGCGCTGCTGCTGGCGTCGCATCGTTCACCGCCGACGAGAGCGCGCGGTGCAAGCTCTATCCTTCGGGCAGCTACAAGCCGGTTGGACTGCTTCAAAAATATGGCGAGAAGAACGAGGCGGCCTTCGGCCTGCTGACGGGCAGTTTCGACAAAAACATCTCGGGAGGCGTGCTGCGCAAAGCAGTGTCGTCGTTCAGCCAGGAGGTGGACATCACGACCGGGCAGTTCACAGGCGTTTCGGGCATTGTGAAGAACCTCGACAGCCTGCGTATCTACGGTTACGACTACGAGGACGGGACATACCTCGGCGTGGACAAGTGCAACTTCCAGACCATCGGTTTGACAGAAGGTCAGTGCACGAGTTGGGGAAACCCGATCGGGGAAATGTATCTGGAGTCGCTTCGGCATCTGGCCGGGCGGACCGGGCCGTCCAGCGATTTCTCAACGACGGACCCTCTAGGCGGTGCTCTGGGAATGACAGTGGCGGCATGGACCGACCCCTTCGCCGAATCGACGGTCTCGACTTTCGGTGACCGCAGTTGCCGTCGTTCGACGGTGGTGAATTTCAATGCGAGCGTCACCTCGTATGACACTGACCAGTGGACCTCGGCGAGCGATATCAGCGGTTCCAGCGCAACCATCGTGCGGGATTTGACGGACAACATCGGCACTGCCGAAGGCCTTTATGCCACGGGCACCAAGTGGTCCATCGGCCGGACGGCGGCTTCGACCAACAACTTGTGCAGCGACAAGGCGCTGACCTCCTTGGCAGGCAGCGTTGGCATTTGTCCGGAGGCTCCGACAGGCTACGGCGGTTTCCTGATGGCCGGCGCCGCGCTGCAGGCACACACCAATCGCATACGAACGGACATCACGGCACCCACCAACAACACGCGCGCGTTCAAGGTCGACACATATGGTGTGGCACTCGCCACATCGATACCGCGCATCAGTATTCCCGTGCCGGGGGATGCAGGTGCTGTGGTCGTCCTTCAGCCCGCCATGCGTCTATTCAAGGGTTCGGGCGGCGGGGGCGCACTGGTCGATTTTCGTGTGGTCACCCAAACCGCGACGGCTGGCAAGTTCGTGGTTCAGTGGGAGGATTCGGAGCAGGGCGGTGACTATGACCAGGACGTATGGGGAACGCTGGAGTACAGCGTGAACAGTGTCGCCAAGACCATTTCCGTCAGCACTTACGTGCAGCAGCAGTCTACGAGCACGGCCATTGGCTTCGGTTACAGCATCAGCGGCACAAACGGGAAGGATGGGGTCCATTTCCACTCGGGCATCTTGGGAGCCAACTACACCGACTCCGTCAGCATCGCGGGTCTCGTAACCCCGACCACGAATCTGAACAACACGGGCGGTTGCAACAACTGCCAGGTAGGCCAAGCCAAGACGACGGCCGTCTACAACATGGTCGGGGTGTCTGGTGCTCAACTGCGTGACCCGTTATGGTATGCCGCCAAGTACGGCGGTTTTGACCGTTCGGTGCTGGCGAACTACACGCCCGGGACGTTGTTGCCCACCGGCGCGTGGGACTCCAAGAACGCAAATGGCACCCTGGGCAGCGACGGTGTGCCAGACAACTATTTCTACGCAGTCAACCCGGCGGAGCTTGAGCGCTCGCTCAACAGCATCTTCTCGACCATCCTGCGTGCAGGTGGCGCAGCGCCTGCGGCTGCGGCAACCTCCCGTACCCAGGTGGGCAACTACCTGTACAGCAGCACCCAGAGCATCAAAGCCAAAGTGGTGGGCGATGCGGTGGACGCGGACGCCAGCGGCCAGTTCCTTCGCTATAGCTTCGACGCCAACGGTGCCGTCAACAACGCGGCAGACTGGGACGCTGGTGCACTGCTGACGGCAGCGAGTGGCGGGACAGGATGGCGCACCGCGCGCAAGGTGCTTTCGCTGTCCGACACAGGACCGATCGCGTTTCTTTGGGACAGTTTGTCGGCTGCGCAGAAAACCGCGCTACGGACCAATCCGTTCAGCGGCTCGACAGACACCGAGGCCATTGGCCAGAGCCGATTGCAGTGGCTGCGTGGCGACAGCACCAACGAAACGGCGGCGGGAGGGCTTCGCATCCGGCCGACGACGAAATTGGGGGCAATCATCAACTCAACGCCGTGGTACATCGATGCGCCATCGGCCGGCTATACGAATGCGCAGTACGACGGGGGCTACGGGGCCTTTCGCACAGGCATCCAGGCAGCAAATGGCGCGAGGCGCGCGGCCGTGTTCGTCGGCGCGAACGACGGCTTACTGCACGCATTCGACGGAACGACTGGGGCGGAACTGTTCAGCTATCTGCCCCGCGCCATGTACTCGATCAGTACGGCCCCCCCCTATTCAAAGCTCGCGGCAATCACCGCCAAGGACTTCAATCTCGGCGAATCGGCGGAACGCCTGACGGTTGACGGCAGCGTAATGACCGCGGACGTGAAGGTCAATTCAAATTGGGCGACCTACCTGTTTGGATCGTTCGGTCGCGGTGGCCGGGGTGTCTACGCTTTGGATGTGACCAAGCCGCACAGAGCCAGTGAGAGCACGCCCGGCGACATCGTGAAGTGGGAATTCACAAACGCCGCGGATTCCGACATGGGTTACATCACCGGACGGACCAACACGCGCACCAATGGGCAGCCGTTCCAGAGCGGGTACATGGCCAACGGCAAGTGGGCTGCGATCTACGGCAATGGGTACAACAGCACCGCAGGCCGTGCCGCACTGTTCATTCTGTTTGCCGATGGGCCGATTACCCCGCAATCGACGACATGGACTGCCGGTACGCAGTACATCAAGATCATGACGCCCGTGGTCGCAGGCGACGGCGCTGACAACGGGCTCGCAACGCCGACAGCGCTGGACACCAACAACGACGGCAAGATCGATCGCATCTATGCAGGCGACCTGA
>JBAZRU010000694.1:0-4025 GCA_041662805.1 Candidatus Hydrogenedentales bacterium
CATAAAGAGAAACAGGAAGGTGAGGAGGAGCGGAGCGGACGCGACCGCCGCGCCCAGTCGCCAGTCGAGCACCAACAGGACCAGGCCCAGGGGGACGCCCAGCGCCAGCACCGGAATGGCCAGGGTGTACCACCAGAGACTGCCGCGCCAACCCGCCGCCCGCATCATGACTACGATGTCCTTGCCCATCATTACGGACTTGCGCATCAGCCCGCGAAAGCGCGTCTCGTAGTTGTGACGCGCCGCCACGCCTTCCTCGAACCAGAGCCGGTATCCGGCGCGCTTCAAGGCCCCCGCGATGTACATGTCCTCCGCGGCACTGTGCCTCGGCAGCTTGAGCCAACCGCCGACCTTGCGCAAGGCTTCGACGCGGAAGTAGCTGTTGCCTCCGATGATGCCTTGCGTCTCGCCCGTGGACTCGGTCTCGACGATGAACCACATGTGATGCAGCCACGTGGCGAAATTACGCGCGCCGACAGGCGGATGTCTGCCCGTGCCCGCGGCCACATCGGGGTGCTCATCAAGCGCCCGCTTCGCCAATTCCACCCATTGCGGCGCCAACTCGCAATCCGCATCCGTAAACGCCAGGTATTCGGTTGTGCATGCATCGAGCACGGCATTGCGCGCCTCGTAGAGCCCGGTCGCGTTGCTGGCAATCACCTTCGCGCCAAACGCGCGCGCTACGTCAGCCGTCGGATCGGAGAGTTCATCCACGGCCACCAAGACCACCTCGGGAGCAACCGTTTGCGCGCGGATGCTCTCCAAGCAAGGGCCGATGATGTTGTGTGCATTGCGCGCACAAATTGCGAGCGTTAGCGTTGCCATTGATCGCCAATTTCCAAGAAATGTTCCCTCATTCGCCTTCGTTCTCCGCGGAGGGCGGGTTTCCCAAGCCGCCGACTTCAACTCCTTCAAACGCTTTGCGACGTGCGCGTTCCTGCTGCGTCTGACTTCGGTGCGCATCATCGGTTATGCCAAATGCGGCGGATTGGAAGATCCGCCCTCCGAAGCCACTACGCTTCAGCACCCACCGCCCTCCGTGGCAGGTGTCTTGGACTGTCCCTAAATCTGCGGTCGCCCACGCCCGGCACACAGGCTGGGCGCTACATGCCTCTGTGGAAGGCATCTTAGCCCGTTCTCACGAAATCGTAGTGTAACGCGAACCCGCAGGCAAGCTATTCTCTTTGTATGATGTTGGACGTCTACTCGTTCCCGCGAGACTACTTGGTCATGTGGCACATCGGCGCGCGCCTGGGCGTTGCTCCGGTGCGGCGGTATTTGCGCCGCGCGTGGCGCGAAGGCAAGCGCACGTTCGTGGATGTAGGCTCGGGCGGCGGCTCCAACTCCTTGCTCGCGGCGCGCGAAGGATTCGATGTCACGAGTTGCGATCTCACTTCCGCGTGTCTGCGCGAGACGGCTCGCGTGGCCCGCCGTATTGGCGTGCAACGGCGTTTGCATGCATTGCGTTCGGATGCGCTTTGCCTTCCATTCGCAGACGATTCCTTCGATGTGGCCTTTGCTTCACATATTATCGAGCATTTGGACGACCCGCGGGGGTTGCTCCGCGAATTGAACCGTATCCTGAAGCCCGGCGGTACCCTGCGGCTGGCTTGTCCAACGCCTTATCATGGAATGCGCGTGAGCCGGCGGTTGGGGTATCGTCTGGATCCGCCCGACCACAAAGTGCTCGGGTACGCGGTGTCCGACATAGTGTCTATGCTTCCCTCGGGCATGACCGTCCAGCGTGTGACTTACCAGGGACGTTTCCTTGAAGCCAATCTCGCGGACGTGCAGCATGTCGTGTCGCGCAGACTGGGACTTCGCGCGAATCCCGTGGAAGCCGTCGAGGATAGTGAGCGCCGTTCATCCGGAATCGGCGTAGTGATGGCCGTGGCAAAGGAAGTACTCCTGGTTCCTGCCGTGGCTTTTTGCAGGTTGGAGGACGCGCTGTTGGCCTTCACCAAAGGAAGTATGATGTCGTTGGAGATAACGAAGGCAGATGGTTCCGGCAAATCGTAGCCCTGATACGCCTTGGTGGGAATGGGCATTGGTTGGCGTGGCCGTCGCCACGGCGGGCGCGCTCGGCTTCGCCAATCTGGGCCTGCCGGCTCTGTGGCACGACGAACTCATCCACGTCTATGCGGGCAAGCAAATCTTGGAGACCGGGTTGCCGTTGTTGCTTGGCGGCGCGGTGTACACGGGCGGCCCGCTATATTCCTATATGCTTTCAGGGGTGATTGCCTTCTTTGGCGACAGCGAAGCGGCTGTGCGCGCGCCCACCGTCCTCTTTGCGATGCTCAATGTCCTTCTCACCTACCTCATTGCACGCCGCCTCTTTGGTAGAACCACTGCGTTGACGGCCGCGTTTCTTCTCGCCACGTCACCGTGGACCGTGGCTTGGTCGCGCCAGGCGCGCTTCTATACGATGAACCAAACGGCCTATCTAGCCATGCTCGTCGCCTACTGGCGATGCTGTGAAGGAGAGTCGCGCGGAGACCGGGTGAAGTGGGGACTCGGAACGCTCGGGGGATATATTGGCGGCTTGGTTACGGCGCCGCATGGGATTCTCTTCCTTGCACCCGTGGGGGCATATGCGGGATTGCAGGCGTTGTATGCTCGAACGATCCGCTCCCGATGGACGCTCATATTGGTTCTCGCCACGCTTGCCGGACTTGCCACCATTGCCGGCTACTACCTTAGCCTTCCGCCCCAGGAGCATGACGCCATCTTCAAGGAAGGGCAATTGCTGGACCAGCCGGCTCGTCCACAAATCGATCACGATCAATCGGATGTCTTCTATTACTTCCGATTCATCACGAACAACCTGAGTCGAGGTTACTTTGTTCTGGGATGCGGCGGCTTCTTGCTGATGCTCCTTCGGGAGAAACGCAGGGGCGTTTTCGCGGCTGTGGCCTTTGCCGCGCCAGTCCTCGTCCTGAATTATCTGATCGGCTACCGGCGGCACCGATTCATGTTCTTCGCGTATCCATTCTTCGTGATCGCGTGTGCCTATGGACTTGTGAAGGCCGTTGCCTTCGTTCTCTCCGTGCGCCGTTCACCTTGGAGGGTAGTCATTGCAGTCCCCCTCATCGTCTTCATGGTGCGCCTTTGCATTTCCACCGGTGACCTCGTGGAGGACAGTCTGCGCGTGGCAAGAGGAGACGACATCACGCTTGCGGTAGCCCATCCTCAATGGCGTATGCCGTGCGCATATGTTCGGGAGCATGCTGGTGACGCCGCCGTGCTTACCACGTCGTACCTGCCGGTGTTTCACTATGTGGGCCGCGTCGACGACTGGTACCCCAGCCGCGTGATCGTCTGGGAGTATGTTGAATCGGGACTTGATGGCCTGAAAGGCTTGGAAGACCTCAAAGCGTTCATGGAGAAGCACCCCAAGGGATACTTCATCGCCGAATACCGCCGCTTCGAGCATGCGTATCTGCTGGCCGACGACGTCGCCTGGGTACGGGAAAACATGCGCAAAGTCGACGAGGCCAGCAGTGGCGACATTACCGTCTACTCATGGGGTATGTAGCGCTCGTCTTTCATGTCGGGCGTCTTCGCGGCTACAATGCACACGCGACCAGCTGATAGGGGATAAACTGGAAATCATGGACTACGCCAAGAACTACGAGCGCTGTTGCCTGGAACAAACCAACGCGCTCCATCGATGGTTCATCGACGTAATGTCGCGCAAGGCGCAAGCCATCGGCCAGAAGAGCCACAAGATCTGGTCGATGAAGTATGTGCTCGATCATTATTTCCCGGGGCGGAGCGGTTTACGCGTACTCGATTGCGGCGCGTGGAACGGCTGGTTCCTGAGCTATGAATCGCCTGCCGTGACCCAGCGCATCGCCCTGGACTTCGACGCGCACTACGCCAAGGACCTCCGCGCGGAGGGCATCGACTTCGTGCTTGGCGACATGGAGAAGGGGTGGTTTCCGCTCGCAGCGAACAGTATCGACCTCTTGGCGATGACCAGCACGCTGGAGCATCTCAACTGTCCAGAGAAGATCGCGGTCGAG
>JBAZRU010000695.1:0-4009 GCA_041662805.1 Candidatus Hydrogenedentales bacterium
CAGGCGCCATCGGCCAGACAGCTTTGAGCGAGACCATTAGTTTGCGGAGCCCCGAATCCGAGTCGACCACGTCCCCGTCTCCCTCGGTGCTGAGATTTCGTTCCTTCAGCAGGCGTTTCAGTCGAAAGACCTCGGCGATCTGCGTCTCCAAGAGTTTTTCAATGTTGCCTCGATGCTGCCTACAAACGCTAGATTCGGGAGAGTCGCCCTTTTCGAGCTGTTTGTCCAAGTGAACGGTTGCTTTCAGCCAACTCTCGCGTGCACGGTGAAGTGCGCTCTCGAAGTCGTCCAACCCTGCCAGGGTGTACTTCTCACCCGAGTCGTGCGCCACCCCTCCTTCAGAAGGGGCGTGCTCCCGATAGAGCCACGCAATACGCAGAAGGAGCCGTGCGAGTTTCAAATTGTCCATTTCGTTCTGCGGGGTCAACATCTGTATGTATGCGGCCAGAAAATGAAGCACCATCGCGGATTCGAATGCCAAGTCCTCGTATTCGATACGCTCTGCAAGCAGCGCAATCACCGCCTTCTCCCGATCTGGCGCGCGCTTGAACGCACGGAGCACCGACGGGACATGCTCATTGTCGACGGGGCGGGAGTAATCGCTTGTGACGTCCGTGTACGAACAATGGCGGCAGAAATAGAGATAGTAGTACGGCGGATGGACTGGTTCTGCTTTGTCGGCCAGCCATTTGTATTCGATAACATGCCCGTCCGTTTCCCGCTCTCCCTCCAGATACATGCGCATACGAAAGTGGGGCTGTTCACTCTCTTCAAGGCACGCTGGACAACAGATGGGTTTATGAATAAATGGCGAAACCCCTGAACCGCTCATGGAGTTGCTCCCTGATTCTGTCGCCGGCTTGTAGGGCAGATGGCGGCAGACAACTGGTTGTTGAGTTTAGGCTTGGGCACTTGGCCGGACCCTTCTGGTGATCCAGCCACGGGTATTGGATCTCATAGCACGACTACGCGTAGGGCTCCGCCAAAGGAGAGTTGGCACTCAGGTCGTCCTCCGACGCAAGCTCTAGGTATGCTAATGGAAAACCCATCCCAAGACAACGCTGAATCTTCGCCTTTCGGCGTACACCTTCTGCTCTCAGCACCCCCTCCTCTTCTTGATGGTCTGCGTCAAGGGTGAAGCGTCTGAGCGAGAGCCCCTGACGGGAGAGGAAAGATGAGCCGGCGATCTTGATGACTGCCCCTCGCGGACCTCTGCTGCGAACGGGCTCAGGTGTCCGCATACTCCTTGGCAATTTGTTCGAAATTCCGACCCTCGGCAAGGAAGGCGTCTACTATGTGTGGATCAAAGTGGGTACCCCGTCCTTCGGTGAGTATCTCGACCGCTCTCGCGTGGGAGAATCCTTCCTTGTAGCAACGCTTGCTGGTAAGCGCATCGTACACGTCCGCGAGTGCCATAATCCTTCCTGAAATCGGTATTCCGTCCTCATGTAGCCCGTTGGGGTATCCAGTCCCGTCCCATCGCTCGTGGTGCGTCAAAGCGATCTCGCATGCCATCCTCAGAAACGGAAGCTCCTCCCGCACGTGAGACGAATCCTGTGCTTTGCGCAACGCTTCATACCCAAATAATGTGTGTTTCTTCATCTGATCATATTCATCTTCCGAAAGCTTTCCCGGCTTTTGCAGGATGCGGTCGGGGACGCCAACTTTGCCTATGTCGTGCAAAGGAGCGCACCGCGGCATGAGTTCGACAACTTGGGGCGTGAGCAAATTTCGATACGCGTTCTCTTGCGCGAGGCGCCGAACAAGCAACTGCACATAGAGTTGTGTCCGAACGATGTGGCGCCCCGTCTCTGGATCACGCGTTTCCGCAAGCGACGTCAAGGAGTTGATGGCATAGCTTTGGGCAACGGCCAAGGCTTTGGCGCTTCGCATCACCCGCCGTTCTTCGTGCCAGAATCGCAGTACCGTCAACAGCAAGAAATTTCCAACCAGGACGGAAATCGCAGGGACCGGCGAAAGGAATACACCCCAATTCGCAAGCATCCACTGACTTCCTACCCAGCTCAGACATCCGGTCCCAATACACCAGACTGCACACCAAACCAGGGACAGGCGGGCCACTCCGGCGGCCACGAGTATCCCAAGTATCAGCGCTACAATCCATTGAGCACCTTGTTCCCATGATGGCGAATGCAAGAATTCCTCGCGCATCATCATGTCGATAGCCAATGCGTGGAGTTCCACTCCCGAAACGGCCCGCTCAAATGGTGTGTACTGCACGTCTTTGAGCGCCGTTGCCGACGTCCCAATAAGTACAATTCGGTCTTTCAGAATGCTCAGATCCGCACCGCCAATGGCATCTGACGCGGACACGTGAGCGAAGTGCAGTCCCGGACCGCTGAATCGCAACAGCATGTTCCCCGACTGATCAGTGGGGATCCTGCAATCACCAACCTGAACCGACTCAATACCAGCCTCCGACACCTTCACAAAGACATCCCGCGTGTCCCGCACGCGCATTATTGTTGCCAGCGCCAACGACGGATACGTTCTGTCATCCATGGAGATTAGCAATGGGATTCGGCGAATGCGCCCATCGGAGTCAGGTAACGAATTTAGAAAGCCAGTTGTGTGCACGGCACTCGCGAGCTGAGGAATCGGGCATTTCATAGCGGTTGCAGGCGGCAGATTTGGCAGGGGAGTGGTCTCTGAATCGCGGACGTATACGACGTTGGCCGAAGAGTCGGCGCATGGCGTCGAATTGCCATTCTCCTGCGCCTCAAAAGAGAACCACACACCAAGGATCGCGGGCGAATCCCGCAAGGCATTCGCCAGCAGGTAATCGTTGTCCAGATACTCGGGCGGGACAGATTCAAGAGGAACGGAGACATTCAGTTCCCGTTGAAGATCTTCGCGAATGCGGAGAAGTGAAGTTCGGTCTTGTTCCGACAGCATCATATCCACACCCAACGCCGCGGGGTGGTACATGGAAACCGCCGTCACAAGCTCCGTCATCAGGTAGCGTGACCATGGCCACTGCCCAAGACTCTTGAGGCTCTTCTCGTCGATGTCGACGATTACGACATTCGACGAAGGCGGTTCGCGTTGCATCGTGCGCAGCATTGTGTCGTAAACGAGGTGGTCCGCTTCTTGAATCAGCCACGGACGGTTGGCAAAAAGGGTGGCCAATATGACTGCGAGAAAACACCCCAGGAAGAAGACTCCCTTGTAGGCCACAGGTCTTCCAAACAGGCGTCCGCTTTGAACTCCCTCTACACTCCGGCTAGGCTTCCGCAATACCACGCCTCCCGCCTACCTGACGACCACTTCCACACGCCGGTTACGCGGTTCTATGACATTGTCCGCCGTGGGGATTAGTGGATTGCCCTCACCGTGGGATTCTACTTCAATAATTGCGTCTCCGACACCATCTTTCACGAGGATATCACGAACGCGCGTTGCGCGCTCGATAGAAAGCTTCAGGTTATGGGCATCATCGCCACTGCGATCCGTATGTCCAACAACACTGATATCGCGCGAGTCTCGCTCTTTGATGGCTGCAAGTATCTGTTTGACGGTTTCGGTGGAATTCGTGTCCGGTTCCGCCGAATCCCGCTCGAAATAGACGAGAAACTTCAAGGGTTGCGGAGGTTCGGCTGCTAATGCAGGGGCGAATATCTTCTGTATCGACGCGTCGTTCATGGCCTGAGGCGCTCCCGGGGCCGATGAACTGCTCTTTACGGACGTACTGTCGCCTGCACGCGCCAGAGTCGTGCTCCCTCCAGAGTTGCTCACACTTGCGCTCCCAAGTTGGCCGTCGGGATCGGGCACCAGCACGATGACGCTTCCAGTGGTGGCGCAGCCAAGTCCCACCGCACAGAGCAAGAGCAGGACTCCACACGACGACAGCGTGCGCGACAATACAGTCTGATTGTTCTTTTGCATGACCGTTACCCCTTTATCCGGACCAGCAACTTAGTCCCTCGCACGGCAATAATCCCGACGGGTGTCTCCATCTTTACCGATTCGGGGGAGAGCTTGCCGATAA
>JBAZRU010000696.1:0-4006 GCA_041662805.1 Candidatus Hydrogenedentales bacterium
AAGGGCCTTGGGAACGCCTGCCTACGTGTCGCCCGAGCAGGCGCTTGGAAAACTAGACGAACTCGGCGAGCGTTCCGATGTGTATTCGCTTGGCGCCGTGCTCTACGAACTGCTCACCGGACGAATCCCCTACGTGGCCATTACCCAACAGGAAGTCCTGGAGAAGGTGGTCGAGGGACCGCCCCGGCCCGTTCATGAGGTCGAGCCGCAAGTACCCCCAGAATTGGCGGCAATATGCCGGCGCGCGATGGCGCACGAAGCGGAAGACCGCTACGCAAGCGCCAAAGAGCTTGCCGACGAGATATATCGGTTTCTATCGGGGGCGCTGGTCGGCGCGTATCGCTACACACCATGGCAACGCGTGCGACGCTTCGTGGCCCGCCGCAAGGCCGTCTTTGCGACTTCGGGTATCGCCCTCCTTGTCCTGCTTGTCGTGGCTTTGTTTTCCTATGCGCGCGTGATGAATGAGCGCGACAAGGCCGTAGAGGCACAAAGAGTCGCGGAGGAGCGTCTCTACGAAACCACCATTCTACTCGCGGGAAGCGAGATAGATCGCCGCCGCTTCGACTTGGCCGATGAGAACCTGGATTTGGCCCCGCCTCGCTACCGCAATTGGGAATGGAACTACCTCAAGCGAAAATGCCACCAGGATGTGATGACGTACCGCGTGCACACGCAGCCGGTCATGAGCGTTGACGTGAGTCCCGACAAGACGCGCATCCTCACGTCCAGTTTTGACGGCACGTCGCGAATCATCGATCTGGCTACGAGGAAAACCCTCCGCGTATTTAAAGGGTTCACGGATCGCCTACAGTCTGCCGAGTTCAGCCCCGACGGTAAACGTATTCTCATCGATTGCGACGACGGTGCCGTCTCCCTTCTCGATGCGGACACGGCAGCGGTGGTTTGCACACTGCCCCCCACAAGCCAAGGCACAGAGGCATATTTCACTCCAGATGGAAGTCAATTCGCAGCAAGCAGGAGGAGTGAACCGTTTCGATTTTGGAACTCGTCAAGCGGGCAGCAGGTGAAGGCATTTGACGACCCCGAGGGAGTCTCGAATCGCCAGGAACTCAGCCGCGATGGCGAACGCATTCTGTCTTTCGAGAATAATGGAGTTCTTTCACTCTGGGATGCGGAAAGCGGACTAAAGCTTGGCGTCATGAAGGCGGATGCCCGCATAAACCGCGCCGTCTACTCCCCCAGTCTCGCCCGCGCCGTAACGGCATCTCGCGACAAGACTATCAGTCTCTGGGATACCTCCTCATTCACTCTGCTTGGCTCACTTCCCCTCGAACTTGAAAGGGCCACTCTCCTGCACCTATTGCCCAGCGAAGACCGTGTCTTGGCCACGGGTCTGCCGGGCGACATTTATATCTTCAGTATCAATCCGTTCGAGCAGGTCTCTCACTACGCATGTCATTCCGACATGATTTTTGACGCGCAGTTTGATGCATCGGGCAGCCTTGTAGTCACTTCCTCCCATGACAAGACCGTGCGCGTCTCCGACTTGGCAACCGGGGAAATCCTCGCGAATTTCGAAGGGCATTCCGCGCCCGTATTGGGTGCTTTCTTTCTTCCCGACCAGCGGAGAATCCTGAGCTATTCGATGGACGGGACCATTAAGATCTGGAGCAAGGACGGCACCCCCAACGACGCCGTAGCCGTGCGGCATGCGCACAAGCTTGGCGCCAACGAGGCCTTGTACAGTCCCGATGGAAAATATGTGATCTCCTTCGGGCAGGACTTCTCGGCCATCGTGTGGAACGCAGCAACCCACGAAAACATCTATGAGTTCCGCGATCTCGCGGGCCAAGTCTTCTTTGCGGGTTGGAGTCCCGACTCCAAGCGATTTGTTACGGCATCTGCGGAGGTCATCGTCAATCGCGCAATCGACACAGGGAGTGCACTGTTCCGCATCGAAAGCCTCGGACAAGAGTTGAAGTGTCTTCGATACAGCCCTACCGGGGACTCGATACTAGGAGGGTTTGCCGACGGCATAATCCGGGTCTGGGACGCAGCAACGGGCAGTATTATCTCGACATTTGCCGGCGATGATGGCGCAGGCGTCACCTTCGCTCTCTATACGCCAGACGGAACGCATATCATCGCAGGATACGAATCCGGAAAGCTCTTGCGCTGGCTGCGGCAAGACGGCACCAACATTAGTATGTACAATGGAGATGAAGGCAGAGTCATAGAAGCTGCCATCAGCCCCAACGGCGACCGCATGGTGGTAACGTTCAGTGGAGGAACTGCCAAGTTATATGACGTGCAGAATGGCGCGCTCCTCCGCATCCTCCTCCCCGATATTCCACAGCTTTGGGAGGCATTCTACAACTCGGATGGGTCGCGGGTCGCGATTATCTCGCACGACAATACGGTCGGCATCTGCGACGCAGACGGGGAAGTCCAGTGTACGCTTGCAGGCCATGACAGTATTGTCTATTGGGTGAGTTTCAGCCCCGATGGCACGCGCGTACTGACGGCATCCAACGACTCCACGGCGCGCGTGTGGGACACTTACACCGGAAAAGAACTGGTGATTCTCTCCGGGCATACGAAGCAGGTTCGAAGCGGCCAATTCAGTCCGGACGGGAAGACCATCGTGACAACATCGTGGGACGGGGATCTGCGCTTCTGGAGCGGCGCGCCCAGCACCCACGTCGAGATACGCGAATGAGTGCAGTGCCGCTGCCCTCTCAGGCCGAGCAGAAAGGAATGCAGACGGTCTGCAACCCCCTTTGTGCTGTTTTTGGTACCAGGCGTCAAACTGCGCAAGGAGAAGCACCATGACCAAGAAGAAAGCTCCAGCAACGAAGAAGCCCGCCGCCAAGAAAGCGACCGGTAAGAAGCCGGCGGGTATCGCCTTCACTGCCGTGGTTCTCGACAGCATGACGAAACAACCATTGCCCAGGGCGAAAGTCTCGGTCTTCGGCGCAGGCAAGCGCACGGCGAGCGATACTAAGCTCACGAACGCCGAGGGAAAAGCCAAGCTCACGGCCAAGCCAGGCAAGGCCTACCGCGTGGCGGCAGAAAAAACAAAGTACTGCAAGACTGTAGTTGAAACCAATGTGATGTCGGAAGGCGTCGTCGCGCGGCTAAGGCTCTTGCCGGAAGACAGGCATGCAGCGAAGTTGCGCGGCGGCATCACGATCTACTTCTTCGTTTACCATTGCACGACGGAAGATCCGATCCAAGGCGCATCGTGTTCGGTAAGGGACGTCGGGACGAACGTTACATACACAGCCACGACCGATTCCGACGGCATGGTTACCTTCAACAACATCCCAACCAACCGTACCTACGAGTTAAAGGCTCAGAAGTCAGGCTTTACGACCGTCACTTACACGCTGTATTTGACCGTGTACGACAACGAAGGCCAGTTCGATTTCCCGTTATGCCCGACCTGAGAGAAGGACGTAACAGGTAGTATTCCGCTCCTTTAATGCGTGTGGCTTGACGGCTCGCCATAGGGTTCGAGCCGTCAAGCCATTCATTGACTGCGTCTTGTGCAAGTAACCTCTCGCGCCCGTATTCGGAAAACATTGCCGCTTCAGCGCCGCGATCGCCGCGCTACCAATCATCTTCCATCCGCGCAATCCGCGGTCAAGCTCTCTTTCCCCGTCTCCTATTCAATCTCTATCCCCTGCACGACAGCGTCGTTTGCGCCAGTAGCCGCGATGCGAATCATAATGTTGCCGTTGCTGTCCGGCGTGACGGCCTGCGTGCGGATGTCCGCGGCCATGCCGATTTGTCCCGCCGCTTGCCCGGGGTCCCAGTTCTCGCGGATACGGAGTCCATTGACCTCAATCGTCATAGGGCGTTGGCCGATCTCGGTAGCCCACAGTTCCGCGAATTTCAGATGGACCACGTACACGCCCGGCGGCACGGGCACCGTGTAGACGAGCGTCTTGCCCGCGCGCGCCGTTTGATACAAGGATTGGTCGTAGAGCGTGGGCGCTGCTTGCGCAACCGGTGCATCGGAGCGAATCGCCGCGCCGCC
>JBAZRU010000697.1:0-3998 GCA_041662805.1 Candidatus Hydrogenedentales bacterium
CCCCGCGCCTGGCTCGAACAAGGCAAGAAGATCTCCGTGAAGAATGCCCCGACCTATTTCGGGCCGTTCGCATATGAGATCGTCTCCGACGTGGACAACGGCAAGATTACAGCTACCGTGGAGATGCCCTCCCGCAAGCCTGCTCACGCCGTGCTCCTGCGCCTTCGTCACCCGAAGTCGGCATCCATCAAGAGTGTGACGGTCAATGGCAAGCCATGGCAAGATTTTGACCCGGCGAAGGAGGTCATCCGCCTGCACGATATGCAGGGGGAAGTCAAAGTGGAAGCGGCCTATTGAGACTCTAACTTTAGAGCCTTCGGGACTACCTCGGCAAATGGTTTGTCCGCGCTGCCCTTTGGGTGCGTGATCAAAGACGCTCGTCACTCGAATCCAGACTACTCACCAAAATCTTGTCGCATTTCGGTGTGCTCGCCGCTCTATATTGGTGGACGTACGGATAGGCGCGACAGGAGAGGGCATGGACTCCGACGGAAGCGTAGTCGAACGAGTGCTGGACGGAGACGTCCAAGCCTTTGAGGTGCTTGTGCGCCGCTATGAGCGGACCGTTCGCGCCAAGGCGCGGTCGGTACTAGGAAATTCACATCTCCTCGACGACGCAACACAGCAGGCCTTCGTCACGGCATTCGAGCGATTGGCGTCGCTACGGAACCCTGCCGCCTTCCCCGGCTGGCTGCTGCAAATTGCGTACCGCCATGCGCTCGGAATGGCCAAAGAGGAAAAGCGCAGACTACCTATCGAATCACAGGTCAACCCAGGGCAGACCGGCGCGGACGCGAGTGAACGCAACCAACTCCTATTGACCGCGATCACACACTTGCCTGAGCACGAGCAGATCGTGGTCATGGCCCACTACTTCGAAGGGCACTCCGTGAACGATGTTGCCGCCATGCAGGGGTGCCCCGTCGGGTCGGTAACCAAACAACTGCAACGCGCCCGTGAGAGATTACGCAAACGTATGAGGAGGGACGATCTATGACATCCCAATCTGCGATTGAGGAGCGTTTGGAGTCCTTGGGCGAAGAGTTGAGGGCGGCCCCGAGTGTCGTCAACGAAGTCATGGCGCGCGTGACGTGTATGCCCGCGCCGGCCCGGAAGAAGGTCAGATCCTCAAGGCGGGTACGATGGACGCTCGCGATGGCGGCGTGTGGTGCGGTCGCGGTATGTGTCTATGGTGTCTTGCTCGGCAACCCGTTCTCCGTCCGCAGCCGTGCGGTGGCTGCATTGACCAACGCGCGGACCATTCACGCCGTCGGTCTCGCCCTTCAAGCGGACGGCTCTTGGATGCCGGAGTTTGAGATGTGGTACGAGCGAAACAAGGGCGTCCGCGAACACGTTGACCTCGGCGACCGGCGCAAGGTCTTTCTGGACGATGGCACCTACCGATGGGAACATCTCGAACCCAACCGGTTCGTGGTTCGGCGCCTCAGCGTCGATCCTTCGGGGCATGCCCGCGAGGTGCTTGATGTAGATCGTCTCTTGAGCAACGCGACTCGCCTTCCTGCCGAGGACAAGGTCGTTGGCGGGGAACCATGGCGCTGCTACCAGACGGGCGGTAGGGGGAAGTACTGGGAGGCAGCGTGGCTTGACCCCGAGTGGCGCGTCCGGGCATTTGAAGAGCGGCGACAAGTCGAAGGAGGCGGCTACGAGACCTATCGCACGTCGACGGTTGACTATGATGCCGCAATTTCCCAGGACCAGTTTTCGCTGGAACTTGGAGATGGCGTTCAGGTCGTTGACGCAACCAATGGCACGGCGCTTCAGCAGGCATTCTTCAACCCCGAAGATGCAACTGCAAAGCTCGAGATCATTGGCCTCAATCTTGTTGTTCATAGATGCCTGCGTGTGGAAGGGGGGTGGGCGTTGGTAGTGGCCTCTGCACGGCCTAGTCCGAAAGCTCTGGAAACCTGTGGACTCACGGAAGCGGACCTCCGCGAAGCTTGGCTTGACCTGAACTTCGATTGGTGGCCGGTCTACGCGGGTCCGTCCGAGGAACCGGAGCGGCCCAGTTTCAATCCGATCCTATACAGACCGTCGACACCTAAGAGCCAGTACTTCGACCCATTGCCCTTGGCCGACGTGAAAGGCTACGCGTTCATGGCGGCTTGGACACTTATTCGTGTCCCCGAAACAGTCCAGGATAGCTACGATGCGGTGCAGCTTCGCTCAAGCGTACAGGTACACTTCCGGTTGGAGGAGGCGTGGAAGAAGCAGGGGTGGGAGACGTTCAAGCGGAACGTGTCGATGGAGCCAGTGCCCGTTTCAGGCAAGCCTCTTCGTCTCGATCAAGTGTTGAGACAGGTCTACCAGGATGCGTCGCTGCTCGAGGGAGCGCTCAAGGCCGATGGCGTCATGGTCCAGGTTAATGTCAAGCCAGTCGCTTCCCATACGGAGAAAGGTGAGAACGGGGAAGACCTCACAATGTGGAAGGTCTCGGAGTGGCCGAGCGACATCACCGAACAGACCTTCATCTCCGAGACCCACCTGCGTGTCGAGGAACTCCCCAGTGTGAGAGGCCAGATGCGGTGACTCACCGTCGGGGCAACTTGACTCGCGCTACGTAAGGCCGCGTCAGCAAGGCTGTCGCACGAAACCTTCGACGGAATGGCCAACGACCCAGCTCTCATTGCTGCAATACAAGCAATTCCTCAGCCGGGAGTGGTGAGAAAGGAAGCATTCAGCTTCAGGGCGGAGAAAAAGGTGAATCATACCCATTTTCAACGATTGTCCATCCCACGCATCTGCGCTATGATGATTTGCAGCACACGAGATCTCATCGATGCTTTCCGGGAGCCGGATACTGGCAGGTGGAACCTGCGGGGAGGGGTGCGCCTGAGGCGCTGCAAAACAATGGGGACGGCTCCAAATCAGGGCTAATCGACGACACAACCCTTACTGCTTTTCCCTGTAACCGGGTCTTAGCGTCATTTATCATGCGACAGATCCAGAATCGCCCGGAGCGTCGCATGAGCACAATCAGCAGCAGGCGGATTCACTTCAAGAGTGGCATGGTCGCCGCTTTGCTGCTTGCCTGTAGCCTCGTCGCGACGAACACCTGCGCGGCCGACGAAGAACTCGTGACCTTTTATCCTGCCTACGGATACAGAGAGGGAGACGATTGGGTAATCACGATACGCATCTGGGTACATGAGCCTCGAGCCATGATTCAGGGACTGACGACAAAGATGACGGCGGCAATGACCGATCTCACCCCCGGGGAACTCACAAACTTTCGGGCTCGTATCCAGTGTTTTGTCATGGACAGCGAGTCTGGTGAGGCCATTGCGTTCAAGTTCGACCATGACCCCGAGGGCAAGATTTACCGTTCCCCCGAAGACTTCCCGGAGACAGACCTCAACGGCCTCGTCGAGGGAGCCATTGTTCGACTTCCCGTAGCGAAGGCTAGCGTCCTGCTGTCCCGTCAAGACTCGCGCGACGGTTGGCTCTCCTATCACGCCACTTCCAAGCAACACTCCGGAATGGGAAAGGTTAAATTGATCGATCCCACGGGGCTGTCGGTTATTTCCGACATTGACGACACCGTCAAGGTAACCAACATTCCTGCCGGCACGAATGCTGTCGTCCGAAACACGTTCTTCCGCGACTTCGTTGCCGCACCTTCCATGGCCGTGACGTACCAGACATGGAAGGGCGCCGCATTCCACTATGTATCCGGTAGCCCTTGGCAGTTGTATGCGCCGCTGTCGGAATTCCTCTTCAGCGACAAGGCGGGCTTTCCGGAAGGCACGTTTCACATGAGACAGGTGAGCAAGAATCTTCTGAGTGGTGACACATGGGAAAGTCTCAAGGATCTAGTCTTCGATGAGAATGCCACCACCGAGCAGAAGCTCTCCCAGATCAGCGAAATCATGCAGCGATTCCCGGAACGGACCTTCATCCTTGTTGGCGACTCCGGCGAGAGGGATCCTGAAGTCTATCGAGAAATCCGCAGACGCTTCCCCAACCAAGTGCAGGAAATC
>JBAZRU010000698.1:0-3982 GCA_041662805.1 Candidatus Hydrogenedentales bacterium
CCGCGATGTCGCTTCGTTTGTCGCCGAGGCGCAACGGCGCATCGCGGATGAGGTTTCCCTGCCTCAAGGCTACATTATCGAATGGGGAGGACAGTTCGAGAGCCTTCAGCGCGCACAACTTCGCTTTGCTATCGTCGTGCCTCTGACCTTGCTGCTCGTATTCTTTCTCCTTTACTTCAGCCTTGGCAGTTTGCGCGACGTGCTCATCATTTACACAGGCGTCCCCTTTGCCGCGATTGGAGGCGTTTTTGCGCTTTATGTGCGCGGCATCCCGTTCAGCGTCAGCGCCGCTATCGGCTTCATCGCGCTTTCCGGGATCGCCGTGTTGAACGGTCAGATTATGATTTCAGCGATTCGCGGATATCGAAAACACGGGCTATCCTTCGTGCATTCGGTGTTGGAGGGCGGCAAGCAACGCCTGCGTCCGGTCCTCGCAACCGCGATTACAGACGCGGCGGGCTTCATCCCCATGGCCTTTTCCACGGGGGTTGGCGCGGAAGTCCAGCGGCCGTTGGCCACCGTCGTCGTTGGCGGCATGATCAGCGGCACCTTGTTGACGCTGTTCCTGTTGCCGATCCTGTATCTCGTTGTCGCGGGGAGATCTGAAAAGCACACCGGCGGAGCTGGAGAGAATCCTGTGAAGTGAGCGGGTTGTCGTGGAGAGAATCGTGCAGGCTTTCTATTCGCCCCGCAGCGCCAGCATATTCGCAAACACGCGCAACGCACCGGGGTGCAGCTCGCGCAATTGCCGGTACCACGCGAGCGCCGTGTATGTATAAGTGCCCTTCCCGTGTCTTGCGAATAGGAGGCTGCCCGGCGGGATCTGCTCACCGGGATCGTTGCACGTGATCAGCGGCGCAATCCGAGGGTCCCACGTGTCCGCGAAATAGAGGCCGCGCTCTTGTATCCACCCCGGCCAGTCCTCTTCAGTGATGGCATTCGGCGTCGTAAATAGCGGATGTTCAGGGGCCAGCAACGTTATGGGGGCGTCTTCGCGCGTCACGCGATTTCGCGACAAGTGGATTGGATAGGGCGCGAACTCCGGCTTCCATTCCTCCGTCTTCTGATACATCACGAGGAGATTGCCGCCGCGTTCTACGTAATCGAGCAAGGCCTTGTTGTTCGCGACGAGGTCCTTGCGCACGAGATACGCACGGATATCGACAATGATTGTCGTGAATTGATCGAGGCGGGCCGGCGTGAAGTCCTGTATGCCGAGCGCCTGATGGGGAACGCGCAGGCGTTCCAGCGTCTTCACGAAGGTGTCGTCGTAGCTTTGCACGACGCCAACGCGCGCATTTTCCGGCGTTTTCACGTCCACAAGCCGCGCGGTTGCCATGTGTGGAGAAGTGTCGCCTTCCACGACGGCATTGATAAGGTAGTCGCGCGGTTGCAGTTCTTCGTTGACCTTCGCGACAAACGAGACGACGTGCTGTTGGTCTTCCGCGCCTATCGAAAAGGGCACACGCGCTTGCTCGACCGTCAGACCCGGCGCGATAGAGAGGGCCAAGACGCCCTCGCATGGCCCCGGATTGCGATTTGTAAGGACCACATCAAAAGCCGTCTCCTTGTCTTCTCCGCGTCGAATCAGGATTGGCGCATTGAGAAAGGCGACCTCCACCTTCGGAGCAACGTCCAACGTGAGCGGCAGGCGAAGCTCTATCCCGGTGTCGGCGTCCCTGGGTTTGGCAAGTGCCACGACCGTGACTTGTGGCTCCATGAAATGCGCGTCGAACAAATGGTCCGCGTTCGGGACGGTAATTGCCGCCGATTCAGGGACATTCAGAACCATCTCCGCGGCCATGCGCTCCGAGTCTGTTCGTTGGATGGCCTGCGGCTCCGTCGCCTCGAACGGCGAGCCGCTCGTGGGCTCTATCCGAAACGAGACCGAATCGATATCTGCGTCTCCAAAGTCCGACAGCGTCGTGACCAGAGAAACCTTTTGACCGGGCACGAGCATGCGGTCGCCCAAGTCAACGGAGAGGCGCAGGTCCATGGCCAGCGCGGCGGCGCGGTTGAGCTTTGCCGCGTACCGCTCGAAGGTGGCAGAGCGAGTCTGCACCGCGTTGGCGGCCGCTGCCTCCTGTAACAACTTCGGCTTCACCAATGCGCGTGTTTGCTCAGGGCCGATGCCGCGCCACAGCCCGGGCGCAAATCCCTCGGTGCGCTGTCCTTCGCCTGTGTGCAATCGGTCGGGCGTGCGTTGATCGAACAAGCTGCCGCCTGGCGCGGCAAGTTGATACGAAGGCGGCGCGGGTTGCGGCGTTTCCTTTACTCGCGCGTACGTGGCCGATGCCTTCCCTTGCAGGTACCGGGTGATGAAGAAGCCCATGCCCTGTGACTTGTGGACATCCAACGCGCTCGCCGCGATCTCCGCGTAGGTTTGCCCGCGCCACGGTTCCATTTCGTCGAAGTTCACGGTCACCGCGCTTGGTTCGGGTTCCCACAGGCGCAGATACAACGCCGCCGGACGCCACGGTTGCAGGCCCTCGTCGCGCAATTCGGGGAAGCGGCTCGCATCGCCCGCTGCGTCGAAGGCTTCCTGCAATGCCGCGCCGATTGCCTGGTGATGCCCGTGATCCTTTTGCGTGCCGTGGTTCGAGATGATAACGTCCGGCTGTGTCTTGCGAATGACGCGCACGAGCCGTTGCACGGTTTCGTCGCGGCCCCACACTTCGAAGGCTTCCTCCGGAGACTTCGAAAATCCGAACTCCGGCAGGTTGAGGAAATGCAGTTCCGCGCCGGTGATCGTCGAAGCGCGCATCATTTCCTTCGTGCGGATGACGCCGAGCGCGTTGTACAACTCCGGCCCAATCTCGTTCTGCCCGCCCTCGCCACGCGTCGCGATGACAGCAATCGTCGCGTAGCCGAACTTGCGCCGATACAACGCCAGCGATCCGCCGTCTTCGTCGTCGGGATGCGCGGCTACGCACATCAGCCGCAGGTCCGTGCCCAAGTCTAGCAACGCTTGACGAAAGGCGACTTCGCCCAGCTCCGTCTCCTCTGCGCGAACGTCAGCCACCCCAAGCAGCAGCACCGCCGCCAGAGCCAATGCCTGCACTGCATACTGCACACTAGTCCGTTGCATCGTAGGCCGCCTCACCGGTTGGACTTGTATCCGAGTTGAAATGGGACTTGGTGTCAAGTTGGATGCCTCAGTCACTTGGACTCCTTAGAGTCGCCGAATGCGCCCCTCAATTCCAGTTTCAAGAAGAATGAACGCGGAGTTGAGCACACAAGATTCACTTGCCGCTCGTCGGCCGCCACTCCCAATCTCGACCATATCGGTGACGTCAACGAAATGGTCTTCGATGCGATTCCCGCTGTTGAAACAGGCCCGTTTCGCCTTCTCGATGACTCTCTCGAAATTGCGATAGTCACCATAGTCGAGCACTGCCGCGAAGTCACGGCTTGACCAGTACTCCATCCCGTTATCATTCGTGCGTTTGATCTTCTCGAATGGCGAGATATGGTCTCCGCCACTCTTTTGGATGTGTTTGCTCATGACCCGACCTCTCTTCCAGACTTCGACTACTACCTCGTTCCCTCAGATACGCCACGAATGCGCTCTTCCCGCCACGATCCAGACTGCATCCGCATCCGCCAAGCCGTTGGCAAATGCGTCCGGGATGTAACAGGGTACACAGTATACTCCTACTTAAGCGAAATTGCTCATCGTCGAAACATTGCAGGGGATTCATACAGGCGACTTGAGGACTGCCAACATCGGCGCATCCGGAATGCCGCCCATCTTGCCCTACTCGATTACAGATGCTTTGTACTTCGCTTCACCGGCTAATCCTTCGACCATTGATGATACCTCGCACATGCGTCTATCGGCTCATCGAGTTGGAGAGACCGCAGTTGTCCCGCTATAGTCCTCGGTGTGGACGCTTCCCGACTGTGCGCCACCCAGGGATAGATTGTCCCTTAACAGCGTGAAACGGAGGCAACCTGCCGTGAACGCTTCAATCCGACGAGC
>JBAZRU010000699.1:0-3975 GCA_041662805.1 Candidatus Hydrogenedentales bacterium
ACGTAGCCGAGGTGGAGACGGAACAAGGCAAGCCTACTCAATTGGCCGTTACCGTGAACCAGGCCCAAGACTACCCCGGAGCCTACAAGGCGGAACTGCTCGGCCTTCCCAAAGGCGTCACGTCGCAGCCGCAGGATATCTCGCACGAGACGACACAACTGACCTTTCCGATTGAGGTGGCCGCGGACGCGCCCGCCGGGAAATTCGAGGGATTGTTCGTTCGCTCCGTTTTGACGTACGAAGGCGAGGAAGTGTTGCACCAGTCGGGCGGCGGCAACCTGACGATTTTCACGCCGCTGCCGCCTGAGATGCAGGCGCCGGCGCCGCCCCCCGCCGCTACGCCCGATGCGCCGAAACCTGAAGAACCGCAACGCAGAACACGGTTCCCCAAGATCGCGCAGCTATAACTATGGAATCATCACGATACTGGAGCGTCATATGAGGTTGCGAGCCATCGCCTGGTGTAGCTTTGCGCTGTTCGTGTCGGCGGCGTCTGCCGAGACGCTCGCGGTTTACCCCGCCGCAGTGCAGCTGGACAATCAGACTGACCTACAACGCGCAATCGCGGTGGGCACCCGCGAGGACGGCGTCACGCTTGACCGCACTGCGGAAGCGACGGTGACGTTTGCACCAGAAGGGATTGCCGCGTGGGAAGCAGGCAAGCTTCGCCCCTTGGCCAATGGCGAGACCGTCGCCACGTTCGTCTACGGCGATCAGACCGTGGCCGTGCCGGTAAAGGTGCAGAACGCCGAGACGAATCCCTCGCCAAGTTTCCGCAACGATATCGTCCCCGTGCTCATGAAAGCGGGATGCAACTCCGGCGCATGCCACGGCAGCTTTCAAGGCAAGAACGGTTTCCGCGTTTCCCTGTTCGGATTCGACCCGATGATGGACTACGTCAATCTCACGCGCGACAACCGCGCCCGTCGTCTCAATACCGGCAGCCCTCAGGAAAGCCTGATGCTCACGAAAGCGACAGGGCAAGTCGATCACACCGGCGGCACGCGCTTCACGCACGAAAGCCCCTTATACAAGGTTATCGAGCGGTGGATAGCGGAAGGGGCAAAGGACGATCCCGCGCCGCCACCCGATTTGACCGGCATCGAGATACTTCCAAAATCGGCCGTGTTGGAAGGCAAGGGCGTCAAGCTTCCGTTCATGGTGCGAGGAATCTACGCTGACGGAACTGACCGCGACGTGACCGACCTCACCTTGCTCAGCACGAGCGACGACCTCACGGCAACCATCGATAATATGGGCGTGGTCAGTTCGGGAGACCGAGGCGAAGCCAACATCATGGCGCGATACGGCACCTTCGCCGTCGTATCGCAAGCGATTGTGTTGCCGGAAGGCCTCGCACTGCAATGGCCCGACGTGGCGGAACGCAACTACGTCGACCAACTCATCTTCGACAAGCTCAAGAAACTGCGCATCCCCCCCGCGGAACTTTGCTCCGACGAGACTTTCGTGCGGCGCGTGTATATCGACGTCCTCGGCACGCTGCCGACCGTCGACGAGACAAAGGCGTTCCTGGCCGACACCGCGCCCGACAAGCGCGACCGGCTTATCGACGCGTTGATTCAACGTCCGGAATTCCCGGAATTGTGGGCCATGAAATGGGCCGACCTGCTGCGCGTGCAGACCGTCGCGAACACGATCGACCGAAAGGCCTTGCAGCGCTATAACGACTGGCTGCGTCAATCGATCACGGCCAACAAGCCGCTCGATCAGTTGGTGCGCGAGTTGCTCACCGCTCAAGGCGGCAGCTTCACGGTGCCCGCCACCAACTTCTACGTGGCGGAGCCGTCGCCCACGCAAATGGCGGAGAACGTGGCCCAGGTGTTTCTCGGCATTCAGATCAAGTGCGCGCAGTGCCACAACCATCCGTTCGAGCGATGGACAATGGACGACTATTACGCGTTCTCGGCGTTCTTCGCGCAGGTGGGCTCGAAGGGGTCCAGCGATCCGCGCGAACGCATTACCTTCGACCGGCGTTCGGGCGAGGTGAACAATCTCAAGAATGGGCAAGTCATGGCGCCTAAATTCCTTGGCGGCGCAGCCCCCGATTGTTCGACCCGCGACCGTCGCGCCGCACTTGCGGAGTGGATCACGGCGCCGGACAACGCGTGGTTCGCGAAGAACATCGCCAACCGTGTTTGGGATCAGTTTTTTGGCCGCGGCATCACGAACCCGCCCGACGACGTGCGTGTTACGAATCCCCCGAGCCACCCCGAGTTGGAAGATGCGTTGGCGAAGCGATTGATTGAATATCAGTACGACCTTCGCAAGGTCGTCCGCGACATCTGCACGTCCTATACCTATCAGATGAGCACGCAGCCGCGCGATCCTTCGATCAAAGACGAGCGCAACTTCTCGCACGCCCTCGTGCGGCGCTTGCCGGCGGAACAACTGCTCGACGCCGTGTGCAGCGTGACGGACAGCAAAGTGAAGTTTCCCAATCTTCCCTTGGGGGCGCGCGCGGCGGAAGTCGCGGACGGTCCCAGCGGCAACTACTTCCTGACTTTGTTCGGCAGGCCCGCGCGCAACACGGTCAGCGCATGCGAGCGCCGTAGCGAGGCCACGCTTGCCCAAGTGCTCCACCTCGTCAACGGCGACACCGTCACAGCGGCGCTCAAGGCTCCCGGCGGACGCGTGGAGCGGTTATCCGTCGCGGAGAAGCCGCCGGTGGATATCGTGCAGGAATTGTGGCTAGCGGCGTATTCGCGCATGCCCGACGCGGGCGAACAGGAGAAGTTCAGCGCTTACATCGCGGCAGCGCCCGACAAACGCGCCGCCGTAGAGGATCTGTTCTGGAGTGTGACGAACTCGAAGGAATTCGTTTTCAATCACTGATGAGGACAACGGCAAAGACGCCTGGGGCAGAGCCCAGGCGCTACGAATTCGTGCGAGATTAGAATTGACGCGAGACATACTCAGGGAAATGGAAGGACAAAGCCATGAGGAAGTGGATTCAGCGAGGCTCACTGCTTGCAGCGTTAGTGGTGTCGGTTTCTGTCGGGAGTGCGCTGGTGGCCTATGCGCAAGAGGCGGCCCCCGCGCCTGCGCCCGCCCCCGCTGAAGCCGCGCCTCCTGCCGAAGCGGCCCCGCCCGCCGAGCAACCTGCGGCTGCGCCCGCTCCGGACGTTGACAAGGTGCTCGAAGAATTGGCGAGTCTCGGTCCCGACGCCATCGCGGGACGCGTGACGGCCATGGTGACGGACGTCACAAACCTAAACGCGAAGGCCGCCAAGCTGCGCGAGCAAGCCACCGAACTCGAAAACAAGGCCAACAATCTCAAAGCCCGCATCGCCGTGGTGGAGAAGTTCACGGCAGCGGTGATGGCCACGCAACAACCGGCCGCGCCTCCCGCGGACCCGGCCGCGGCACCCGAGCCTGCCCCTGCTCCCGCACCGGAACAGCCGGCGCCGGCTCCCGCCGAACAGCCGAAGCAATAGGAGGCGCACAACGTGACCGCCCTGATGTACAACGTGCGTTCTCTCCAGGTTGGCGCGTTCGCAGCGTGCGCAATCCTGGCCAGTTGTCTATTCGCACACGCCGACGGCCCTGCCCCCGAGGCGGTTGACGCGGCCATCGACAAACTCGTCGCCCTGGATCCCGCCGCCCTCACGGCCAAGGTGAAAGAATACGCGGGTCAGGCGGACGCGTGGCAAAGCGAAGCAACCGCGCTGAAGCAGAAGGCCGACGAATTGGAGAACCAATCGAAGGCCCTTGCGGCGCGCGTCGAAGCGTTGAAGGAGCGCGTGAAGGCTTTGGGCATGGCCTTCGGAGAACCCGCGAATGCGATGGTTGCCGCGGCGGCCACGGCAGCTCCGGCGGCACCGGCCATGCAGATGGAAGCTCCGGCGGAGGGCGCGGCCCCGAAGGTGAATTACCAGGACCACGTGCTGCCCATCCTGAAGGCGCGCTGTGCGAAGTGCCACAATCAAGACACCGCGTAAAGCGGGCTGGTTGTCG
>JBAZRU010000700.1:0-3963 GCA_041662805.1 Candidatus Hydrogenedentales bacterium
GCTGATTTCCCGTCGTATTTGGCACATGTAGCGCCGGGCGGCGATCCGAATGTGTTTGACTCTGGCAATGGAGTGCCCGACTACTGGGACATGGCGCTGAAAGAACGGGCCATCTCAAACCCGGCGACGCGGGGGCATGAAGCGGCCATGCTAACGGCGTATTCGGCCAACTATGCCGCGCTCCAGACAGAGGCCAGCACGCAGGCGATGCAGGACGCCGGGCACTTGGCGGCGCTGCTCATCACAGGTGGCGGCCTCGCCGAAGCGAGCGCGTACTTCCAGACGTACTACGGGTTCTCCCTCACGACTGGACTTTACACCGAATTTGCGATATTGGATGACAACGGCGATCTGGACAGCGACACGGTCCTCAACAAGGACGAGCAGGGCACGGATGCAGCCGGCTACGTTGCGAGCGCCACCACGCCGAACCCGATCGGCGACATCGCCTGGGAATCGCAGTGGGAAGCCTTGGCCCCGTTGTTAGCGATGGCCCCAGACGGAACGGGTATCTTCGAATGCCAAATCCCTGACCGGTGGATCAACGCGCTGATGGAGTATGCAATCGCGACTCCTGGCGTGGTGGGGCATACTCCGGAGATGATGCCAGCCTTCCTCGCCAACAAGTCGCTCTTGACCGCCCAAAACCCCACGATAGCGGGTCTGTACGGGGACTTGCTCGCTCTCTGGATTACGGCAGACCGGTTCGACTTGGCGGATTTCGTTGCCCTGGTATTTTCCGGGACGTCGCTGACGGACGGCGGGTACACGAAGTTTCCGGCGTTGGCGCCGACAGGCGAACTGGACGGAGACGCCATCCTCAACAAGGATGAACCAGGCGCGACTCTGGAGCAGTACCTTTTCAACGCGACGGAGGGTGTCAGCCTGCTGGTCGAGGGTGGAGACATTGCCTGGGAAGCCCAGTGGGATGCGCTCAGCATCGAGTTGGGATTCAATCTGAACGAGACCCTTGTCTTTGGCGGCCCTGCGCCCGACCGGTGGATGCTCTCGCTGATGGAATACGTGACCGTGACGCCGGGTGTCGCCGGCCATGCTGCGTCCATGGTAACGGCATTCAGCGCGAACAAGCTGGCGCTGATTCAGGAGAGTCCGAAGACGGCAGCCAAATACGGCGATTGCGTGGCCTTGTTGCTGATGTCGGATTTCGACACAGCCAATCTGATCTCGTCGGTTATTGGGAACGCCTCACTCACGCAAGGGCTCTATACCGTGGCGCCGGTTCTCCAACCCGGCGGAGACTTGGATGCAGATGCCGTTTTGAACCGGAACGAGGGAGGCGCAACATTGCCCGAGTTCTTGGGAAATGCCACGGCGGGCGTCCAGCCGCTCGTAGAGGGCGGCGACATTCCGTGGGAATCGCAGTGGGAGGCGATGGCGACCGCACTGGGTATAGACCCGAACGGGAGCTTCATCTATGAGTACAGCGTGCCTGACCGCTGGCTGTTCGCCCTGATGGCGAATGTCATCAGCACGCCGGGTATGGCGGGGCATGATGCGTCGATGGTGACGGCATTCAACGCCAATAAGCTCGCACTGATTCAAGAGAATCCAACGTGTGCGGCGCTTTACGCCGACTTCACGGTCGTCGTGTTGATGAGCGATATCGACGACGCCCAATTCATCTCGCAGATCTTCGGGGGCGTAACCCTGAATCCGGCGTTGTATACGGAGTTCCCGATTCTGCGGCCCAGCGGGGACGTGGACGGCGATTACATCAGGAACCGCAATGAAGGCGGAGGGACGCTCGAGGAGTTTCTGACCAACGCAACCGGCGGTATCCACGTGTACGTCGAAGGAGAAGATATCCCGTGGGAAGCGCAGTGGCAAACCTTTGTGGACCTCGTGGGGCCAATCTTGGGAAACACGGACCCCGCCACTTTAGACATGGGGAACGGAGTTCCCGATGTCTGGGAGTGCGCGCTCGTCGAACAAGTCATCATGAATCACGCGACGGTGGGACATGCGGACGAGATGGTTGCCGCCTTCAACCAGAATCTACTGGCCATTCGCAGCGAAGTCGAGCAGTGGGCGGACCATCTGGATGTTGTGGCTGCGTTGGCGATCACGTCCGGCGCAATCGATGAAGTGGGAACGGTATCGCAAGGTTTCACGGGGGTCGTTCTCACGGACGGGCTGTATACTTCGCTTCCGATCCTCGACCGGAATGGGGATTTGGACGGTGACGGGATTCCAAACGAAGACGAGGGAGGAACGGACGCAGCCACGTATATCGAGAGCGCAACGACGCCCTATTCATTTGTCCTCGCCGAAGGAGGAGATATTCCTTGGGAAAGTCAGTGGCCGATCTATGTGAGCATTGCAGGGCCGCTATTCAATGATATGAATCCTCGGACTCTGGACGAGGGAGATGGCGTACCCGACTATTGGCAATGCGCCTTGATGGAACGGCTTATCGTCGATCCATCGGCGCCCGGTCACCAGGCAGGCATGGCGCCTGCCTTTAACGCCAATCTCGCGACGTTCAAATCGGAGGATCCCAGAGGATTGGCGTCGATTGGTTGCTTGTCGACGCTCACGGCAACGTCCAACGCCTTCCTGATCGCATACATTCTCGCCCAAGGACACAATGGCGTCCCGCTCACCGAGGGTCTCTACACCGGTTTCAACGGCGCGGAGGCAAGTGCGGACCCCGACGGAGATGGCATTCTCAACGGACAGGAGTATGGGTACGATGCGACGAGCTACGTGTCCAATGCGCTGACTGGGGTGACGCCTGTCGACAGCGGGGGCGGGACGGTCAGCAGCTACGGGGGACTCGATCTTATCATTCCTCCGTCGGCATTCGAAGAGTCGACGCCCATCACGATTCTTCAGACATTGCTCGAAGAGGGAACTTTCGTAACGACGGACGATGAGGAGATCGAAGCGGTCGTTCCAGGAGGAACGTTCCAGGTTTCGGGGTTGGAGAACCTGCGTGCTGGACAGATCTTCACGATCGTACTTGAGTATCCGGATGCAAATCAGGACGGACTCGTCGACGGGACAACCATAGAGGAAACAAGCCTGGTGATCCTTCTGCGCATCGCCGGCACGAATGAAATGGTGAATTTAGGAGGCGTGGTCGACACGGCCGCAAATACGGTAACGGCAACGGTATCGTACGACGACTTGAACGCGCCCCCGAACGGGAAGCAGTACGAGTCTGTGCGCGGCATCTCCAAGGATGTGGGCGACGAGACGTTTGTGCTTGCGGCGAGGCCGCGCGCGAGTGTGCCGTTGGGGCCGTGGGCAAGCGTGCTGCTCGTGACTCTGATCGCTGTCACCGGTGCGGCGCTAAGCCGGAGCCAAAGACCAGGAAGTCTCGTTTCCAGAGCGAAATAGTCGCGCGACGATTTGGCGTATGGGCATTTGGGGCTCTGTCGATTCGACGGGGCCCTTGCCATTTTGATGGACTCTACCGGTTGCCGAAGAATGGCTGCGTGAAACCCTGCCCACCGGCTTCCAGTCGAACGGATGCATGCGAACAGAGGGCGCGTGCAAGCCTGGACCGAGCCGGAGGGTATCATGGTTCGATCATTTGTAGCTGCAATAGCCGTAGTGGCCGTCACCGCCGTATTGATCGCAGGATGTCCGCCGCCGCCGAAACCGCCCTTCGCCATGACGGGCGATTACTCCGGCACGTGGAGCGGAACGTCTTCGGACAATGCGCAGCAGGTTACGGACTGCGACCTGGAACTCTCGCTGACGCAAAACGTCAACGCAGCGTTCCCAACGGACCATGTCGTCAACGGCACGGTCACCATCGATTACTCGTGCATCACACTTCCGGATTGGGTCGAAGACCCCGTGCCGAGCGTGGTCAACGTGACGGGCGTTTTGCAGGATAACGGAACTCTCACGCTTGTGTCCGGCGGGTGCACGACCGCGCTTTGCGTACTGCTTACCCTCAATGGGACGGCCCAGGACGCGGGCCCCGACGGG
>JBAZRU010000701.1:0-3961 GCA_041662805.1 Candidatus Hydrogenedentales bacterium
GGATATCCCAAGTTGGCCCCGTTTCAGTTGCTTTTTTTTGATCCGATACAGGAAACTGTGAGATAGTGTTGCCATCAGAGGTCTGGGGCAAGACGCGTTTCCAGACCTTGGTTTTAAGGCGTTCCCCCGGCAGTCCATCGTGCGGCGACACCAATTCTCACCAGCACGTGTGATCAGGCACAACAGACACCTTCATGAATACGCTGTACGATTTATATTGGCGCAAACGAACCTCCTCTGCAGGTTTGCGGCGCGCCGTGGTTGTCTCGATAGTTCTGCATGTGTTGCTCCTTGCCAGCGCCGCGGTCTGGCTTCGTGATCGCGCCCCGATGGCGATCGGCACAATCTACGAAGTCCAGTTTGGCTCGAACGTCCCCCTGGCGGCTGCATCGAAAGGCGGTGCGGTCGGAGAAGAGTCGGAAGTACTCTCTCCACCTCCCAAGGCGCCGGAGCCGGTTGAGCCCGAGCCCGCGCCGGAGCCACCCAAACCGGAGCCTCCTCCACCGCCCAAGCCGGAGCCCAAGCCAGAGCCGCCTCCTCCTCCCCCGCCTCCCAAAGAGACGCCGAAGGTAGTGAAGGAAGAGGATAAGCCGAAACCGAAGCCGGAGAAGAAGGACGAGGTCAAGGAAGCGAAGAAGCCCAAAGAAGAAAAGAAGACCAAGCCGGACGATTCGAAAAAGACCGGAAAGAAGACCGACAAGCAGATGGTCGCGAGCGCGGACCAGCCCGAGTCGGATTCCGATAAGCCCGTCACCGGATACGGCAAAGGGCCGAAAGGCAAGGAAATTGGGCAGCCGAAGGGTGACCCAACGTTGCCGCCGGGCCCGGGCGTGAATATGGGTGAAGGGCTTCCCACGATTCTGACGACGTGGGGCAGTCTGGTTCAGATCAAGGTCCAACGGATTTGGGAGATTCCTTCGAGCGTACTCTATAGTGGCGCAAAGAACGAGGTTACAATATCGTTCTGGGTGAACCGCGAAGGGTATGTCCTGGGTGAACCCGAAATTATGAAGAGTACAGGAGACCCGGAATTGGGTGTATCGGCAGTAAAGGCGATTAAAGCGGCCGTGCCCCTACCTCAGCTTCCCGAGAGTTTTGGCGAGCCGGAGGTGCAGGTCGTCTGTACTTTCGTGCCTACAGAATAATTTGACCTTGCAGCGAAAAAATCCTGGAGGGAGATCGAAGTGAACTGGATTCGCATGACCCTGTTGGCGTTTGCGTTTTCTCTGCCCGTATTGGCTCAGAGCGCCGTCGGCCTGAATGTCTCAAAGTCTGTCGACAAGCGCGTGTTGGTTGCAGTACCCACGCTGGCCGCCATGCCCGGCCAAGAGGCCTTGGGCGCGCAGATGGCGGAAGTCATCGCCAATGACCTGACCTTCAGTGGCTTGTTTCGAATCCTGCCGCCCGCGCAGTATCCGGCGGGCTTCACGGGATTGACAAGCGACCCCAAACAAATCAACTTCGAGACGTGGAAGACAACCAACGTCTACTACCTCATTTACGGCTACGTGTCTCTGGAACAAGGCCGGGTGGTGGCGCAGTGCTTCCTCTTCGACGTCAATGCCGCCAACTATGTTGTCGGCAAGAAACTCACCAGCGACGAACAGTCGTGGCGGTTGGTTGCACACGAATTCTCCGATGAAGTCGTGAAGTTTATCGACGGTACGCCGGGCATCGCGACGTCGCGCGTCTGCTTCAGCGGTGGCGAACCTCGCAAGAAGGAGATTTACGTCGCGGACTACGACGGAGCCAATCTTCGCCAAGTGACAAAGCACGGGTCCGTGTCTATTCTCCCCTCGTTCTCTCCGGACGGGACCAAGATTGCTTACGTGTCCTATAAGGACCGCTACCAATACACGTACATCGTTGATTTGGCATCGGGCAAATCCACCCCGCTTTCGCGGGAAGTGGGAATGAACAGCGCCCCCGTCTGGCACCCCAATGGCAGGCAACTCGCCATCGTGCTGAGCAAAGATGCCAACTCCGAAATCTATCTTGTGGGCTCGGACGGTTCAGGCAAGCGCCGTCTTACCAACGACAAGTCGGTAGACTCCTCCCCTGCGTTCAGCCCCGACGGCTCTCAGATCGCCTTCGTCAGCGACCGCGGCGGAAAGCCGCAAATCTACGCGATGGATAGCAGCGGCGGAAACGTTCGCAGACTGTCGACCCAACCGGGCAAGTTTTACGACCCGGTCTGGTCGCCGGACGGAGAGTCCATCGCGTACGTCGTGGAGAGCAGCGAAGGCTTCGAGATCTGGGCAATGAACGCGGACGGAAGCAGTCCTAAGCAGTTGACTTCGTCGCCCGGTGGCAACGAATGCCCCACATGGTCGGCCGACTCGCGCCATATCATGTTCTCCAGCACGCGAACCGGGCGTTCCCAGTTGTGGACCGCCACGATTTCCACGGGCGACAACCGCCCCGTACCCAGCATCTCGATAGGCTCACAGGGACCCGACTGGGGGCCGCGACGATAGCATGCAATTGAAGAAAGGCTTGCAAAAGAATTTCGTTCACCATGGGTGAAAAGACGATTGTCTCCAATCGGCGTGCGCGCCACGACTATCACGTGCTGGAGAAGTTCGAGGCGGGTATCGTCCTGCGCGGCACGGAGATCAAGTCGTTGCGAGACGGGAATATGGTGCTCAAGGACAGCTACGCGGACGTGGTAGAGAACGAACTGTTCCTGGTCGGTGCCCACATCAGCCCCTATGACAAGGGCACGATCTGGAATCACGAGCCGGAGCGCCCCCGCAAGCTGCTGATGCACAAGCGAGAGATCGTCAAGATCGGCGCTCAGATCGCCGAAAAGGGGCTTACGCTCGTTCCCTTAAGCGTCTACTTCAAAGAGGGCCGCGTAAAGGTCGAATTGGGACTCTGCCGCGGCAAGCAGACTGTCGACAAGCGCGACACCATTCGCGATCGCGAGGTAAAACGCGAAATCGACCGTCATATCAAAGATATCCACCGGCGATAAGGGCCCTCAGTGGGTGGCGCGCGCCTGACAATACCGTCCCGGATCTTTGCCTTTGCCCTCTCGAACGGGTAGGCTGGATGCACTCGTTTTTCATAGGTACTATGTCATGATCGAAATCCTTCAAGAGGGACGCATGAGCGATTCACGTGTTTTAGCATGCATTGGAGCCATCCTACTCGGCACGGCCTTCGGGTGCGGCCATGGATTCGAACAACCCCTGCCCGTAGATTCTGTGAATCCCCAGGCACTGTTCGACGAATGGAAAGCACTTGTCGACAATCCCGAAGCCAACAAGGACAACAATCGGTATATCGAACTCGTACACGAAATGGCTGCGGCATCGCCTGATATTCTCCACAAGATAGTCGACGTCATCGCCGACCCCAGCACGAAGCCCGAGTCGAGAGTCATGGCAATGGGTTCTTTGAATGGGTTCGTGATGACGGACATGTTGCCAAAGCTCCTCAAATTGACCGACCCCTCCATGGAAAGCAGTACGCGCGCAGGCATCACGATCCTTCTCAGTTCCGTCAACACGCCTGAATGCATGGAGCGCATTCGGCAACTGGCGAACGACTCCGATAAGCGGGTCAAGTTCGCCGCCACGGTCGGCTTGGTGTCGCAGGGAGATGCCGACGCGCGGAAGTCCGCGCAGGCGCTGTACTTCGAACCGAGCCTGCCACCTCAGTATCGCGAACGCATTGCATTTACCTTGGCTCAAGTACCGCAGCCCGAGGATGTGAAAGTATTGGCGGCCGCGACTGCGGATAGCGCCTTTGACCCCATGACGCGCGCAATGGCAATCGGTTCGCTGGTTACCCTCGGAGATCCTGCCGCCATCCCATCCTTGCAGCAGTGCGTGGATAGCGACGCCCCGCCAGAGGTGAAGGACTTGGCCCGCGATGCGCTCGCCTCGCTAAAGAGCCAGCAGGAAGCGGCTGCGAGTGAATCTGCCCCACCCGTCGGCGGAGTGTCGGCCCCCGC
>JBAZRU010000702.1:0-3935 GCA_041662805.1 Candidatus Hydrogenedentales bacterium
GGTGAAGGCCGTGCAGATGTCCCGGTTTGCCGGTCGTATTCGAATCGAGAATGTCGGGTACGCGGCATGTGACCGGAACCAGCTCAATGCGGATCCGGTGATGGCCCAGTCAACGGCCGTTCGCGAAGCGCTCCGGACAATCAACACCTTGCAGAACCACATTGTTGGCGCACTGCCTGGCCAAACGGTGGTTATCCGATATCCCCGCCTTCCCCGATTGGCAGAGAATGAACTTGCGGCGGCCATTGAAAAAGAGGCCGGTCAGAACATTCCTTACGAGCTGTCCGAGGTCTTCTTGGATTGGGCCTTGTTGGACGAGGTTACCGAGGCGGGGAAGACCATGATGAAAGTGCTGCTCGTCGCGGCACGCTATGAAGTGATCGAGTCCCGCGTGCAGATTGCGCAGGAAGCCGAAATCGCGTACGGCGCATTGAGCGTGGACAGCCTCGCGCTTGCCGACGCGGCGGAAGCCTGCGATTTTCTGCGCGTAGGCGAGTCTGTCGCACTTATCAATCTGGGTGCGACGACGACCAGCATCCATTTCGTCAAAGATGGGAAATCGAATTTCATCCGCGACGTAAGTTGGGGCGCCCGCGAATTGATTCAGGCGATTGCCAAGGCGCGCCGCGTGGAATTGGGCGAAGCCGAAAAACTGCTGGTGCAGTCCGCCGCCCCGGCCCCAGTGGCTCCTCCCCCGCTTCCCGAAATCGAAGAAGAACTCGCTCCGCCGCCTCCGAAGAAGGATATACTCGGCGATCTGGGTGGAGGTCTCCTCGACCCACTCGACGAGGAACTGTCAGGCCTTGATGAGCCTGGGTCCGCAAAAGTGAAACAGACGGCGCCCAAGGCAACGGAAGAGAAGAGCTTGGGCGAGGTTCTGGCGATGCCGTTTGCGCGGCTGGTCAGCGAAATCCGGCGTTCCTTCGATTACTACGAACAACAGCTTTATGAACACCCGGTGGATCGCCTCATCCTTAGCGGGGGCGTGGCCCATCTTCCTCTCCTCCGTGAGACCCTCGCCGAGGAGTTGGGGGTACCGGTCGAGTTGGCGGACCCGACGCACAGCGCGCTGATGATGGGACCCGAACACTTATTGGGCAAGCTGTTGGAACAGCCGGCGCAGTTCATGGTCGCGGTGGGCTTGGCGGCGCGAGGGATGGCGGACCTATGATACAGATCAACCTGCTTCCCCACCATCTTCGCCCCATCAAGCGGTCGGCGTTGCCCTACGTGCTGTGCGCGGCCTTGCTAGTCTTTGTCGTGCTCGGAATTGGCGTTTCATTTGTAAGCATGCAGGCTGCCATCGCCGCGAAGAATAGCGAGTTAGAAACACACAATGAGCAGATGGCGAAACTCCAACTGATAGTCGACGAATCAAACCAACTTGAGGACCTCAAGATACAACTTGCGGATAAGCTCAAGACGATCGACGAAATCGCCAAAGACCGCATCATTTGGTCGCGGCAATTGTGGAGCCTATCCCGTCTGACCCCGGACAACTTCTGGTACAGCGAGATAGTCGTGACGACCAAGACCTATCAGGTTCAGGAACAAGTGATCGATCCGCAAACTGGCAAGCCGAAGGTCAATCCGCAGACCAAGCAAATTGAGATGAAGATGAGGCCCGTTCAGCGCCCAATCCTGCGCGTGTCGGGATATGTGGTGGAATCGCCGGATGGAAGTCAGGATGTCAATCCGCTGACGGATGCGCTGACGAACGACCCCGCGTTTACGAGCATGTTTCAACTTGAGCCACCGTCGTTCCAAAACACGGAGTTCGAGGGATTCCCGGTCAAGAAGTTCACGCTGGAATTCCTGATCACCTCGGGAGGGCCCCAGGAATAATGGATGCGCTCCGAGGAAAAGTAACCCCGAAAGACTGGATGGCGGTAGGTGGTATGCTGGCGTTCATCGCCGCGCTGGTAGTCATTTACATCTTCTTTGTTCACCGCGGCATGGCGCAAAAGCTGACCGACATCACCGCGAAAGACCAGACCGTCCTAGCGGACATTCGCGAAGCGGAACAGAAGAAGGCGGGCATAGCCAAACTCAGGGAAGATACCGACAAGATTACGAAGTTGGTGTCGAGCTTCGAAGATCGCCTGCCCTCCGAACGCGAAATTCCCGATTTGGTGCGGCAATTCGAGAAGCTGGCCAATGAAGTTGGCCTACGTCATGCATTAAAACCGGAGCAGCCGATACGCGACGAACGGAAAGAGACAATTCCTTATAGCATCTCGACGTTTGGCACGTTCCATCAGACGGCAAGTTTCATCAACAAGTTGGAACGTTATGAGCGCTATCTCAAGGTATCCAACCTTAAGATTGAAGAAGAGGACAACGGTGTGTCCAAGGCGAGCTTCACGCTAAGCACGTTTAGATTCCTGGCTACGCCCGCCCCCGTAAAACAAGCAGCCGAAGGCGCACCGACGCCCGCTGCCGCCCAGAAACCGGGAGGCGCGTCATGAACCCCCAACGCAAGAAACTGATCATCCTAGCTGCCGTAGGGGTTGTAGCACTAATCTTTATCTTTAAGGCGGTGTTTTCGGAATCGGAAACGGACAGACTGTACCGGGAGAACTTTCAGAAGGCCGAGCGTGACCGCGCGGCAGGCAATGTGCCAGGCGGTCCTGCGGCCCCGGGCGCCCCGACAGGGGCGGCAACCTCGGGCGCAGGCCAGGCTAATGGGACGGGAGCCGGTCCAAGCCGTTCTCAATTCCAGAAGGCCGAAGTCGATATTGACGCCCTCATCGCGAGCATTAAGGAAGTCGATTTCGACTACGAGCTGGACCGCGCCCGCATCAATCCGATGACGCCGCTGGTAGGTCCGATGGCCCCGATGCGCCTGGCGGTTCCGAAGCCCGGAGAAGAAGGCCAAGCAACGACTCAAGAAGATGTACAGATGTTGATCCGCGGATTGCGCGTCACAGGAATCCTGTGGGACAAGCGCGATCCGATGGCGGTGATAAACGAAGATATCGTGTCACGAGGCTTTGTGTTTCCCGACACGGGCGTGAAGGTCCATGACATCGAAAAAAACCGGGTCATTTTGAACGTCAACAATGTCCTGGTTCCACTCGAGATGGAGGAGCGGTAAGCAATGTTACCGGCAAGAAGAGCATGGGGCCTGGCAACAATTGCCGGCTTGATCGCCGTGTGGGTGAGCGCAACCGCCCAGAGCACGGATACCGGGCTGCGAAAGCAGGAGGTCGTTCGCGCCGCACTGGCAAAGAACGGGGCCGGAGAACCTAGTGCGAAGCTCCTCGAAACGGCAAACAAGTCGGCGGCAATCGTATCGGCGGAACTGCGCGGCGATACGTCCATGCCGGTCCTGACGCTTGCGCTCGAGGGCGCTCCGGAGTTCGATTGGTTCTATCTCGATAAAGGGAAGCGCGTTGTTGTGGATTTCTATGACGCCGTCTACTTTGAATCGGGGAAGACGCTCACTGCTGCATCCGAGTCCACCTATCTCAAGACCGTTCGCTCCAGCATCTACACCATGGAGCCACGCTTTGTCGCGCGTTTTGTCTTGGACCTAAAGAAAGAGGCAAAGCCCACCATCGAAGTCGCAGACGGAAAGGTCCTCGTATCGCTCATCTCGAAGAAATCGAGCGATAAAACGCCGAAATCGAAGAAGGCCCCGACAGAACCAACTGTGGTAGCAGCCGAATCCGCGAAGACGGAACCGGAAAAGCCTGCAAACGCCCTTGAGTTCCTTGCTGCCGAATTGGCGCGCATGAATAAGACTAAAGACTCTGACTCTTCCAAGGGGGACCTGACGAATGCCGATGCGGAGACCGTTTTGCCGGTTAACGTTTCGGAAGAGACGAAGGTTGCGTCGAAGTCAGCCACCGTGGATAAGACGGGGATTAAGGCTGTTGAACCCGCTGCTATCGACCAGCTTCCCTCGACGATTCAGACTCCTTCCGCCGTAG
>JBAZRU010000703.1:0-3932 GCA_041662805.1 Candidatus Hydrogenedentales bacterium
GCACGATAGACTCGTCTTACGAGGGCGTTCGCTGCGGAGTCGTCGATGAAACCCTCCGTGGCCGCGTCGATGTGGAGGCGGCGTCCCGAACGGAATGCAATGTTTCCGTAATGCGCAAGCAGGGTCGAAAAATGTCCGTCCTCGATATCCGCGTTTGGTTTCCGGCGCGAACGAATGCAGTCGATGAAGTTGGCCGCGTGGCGGGTATTGGTGGCGGCAAACTGGCCGCGTGCTTTGGCAATTGGCTTGCCCTCGGAGTCGCAGGCTTCCCATCCGTCGCCCATGGCCAAGCCACAGGAACTGTTTCGTGCCGTAGACTTCGATGCGGGTTCCATTGAACGGCCAACTCTGTACCGCGCCTGTATCCCGAAGTTCCAGCGGAGTCTTCCGCATGTAGGGCGTCCAGAGGGTTTGCTCCAGTGCGACGCTTACCGTATCGAACTCCCACGTGACCGTCTGTGTGTCGGGAGTATCGCGGGTGTCGTTCAATGCATAGGTGGCGCCGGCGGAAGAGACCGCCTTGGGCAACTCGCGGTTGACAACCCAGCGGGCAAGGTCCAGTTGGTGTACTCCGTCGTTGGCGAGATCGCCACCGCCGTAAGCCCAGAACCAATGCCACGAGTAGTGGAAGTGATTCGGATTGAATTGCCGCTGTGGAGCGGGGCCCAGCCAAAGGTCATAGTCGACGCCGTCCGGTGTGGCGCCGTCGGAGGCAGGGGACATCGGATCTCGCAACTTGCTATTCATCACACGGACAAAGTGAATGTCCCCGAAGTACGCCGACCGTGCATATTCGATGGCTTGCTCTACATACTCGGCGCTTCGGTTTTGTGTGCCGACTTGTACAACACGATTGTACTTTCGGGCTGCCTCTACCATCTTGCGGCTTTCCCATATGCTGTGCGAGGTGGGCTTTTCGCAGTAGACGTCTTTGCCCGCCTGACACGCCAGCACCGTCGCGAGGGCGTGCCAGTGGTCAGGAGTGGCCACGACGAGCGCGTCGACATCTCCGTCGTCGAGGATGCGTCGAAAATCTTGCACACATACAGGACGTTTCCCATTGACCTTTTCAACGGCGGACGCACGCTCGTCGAAAAGCCGGCTGTCCGGGTCGGCGAGGTAGCGGATTTCGACGTCGTTGCGCTTTCCGAACTCCAGTGCGAGGTCCATTCCCCTGTCATGGATACCCATGATGCCGAGCACAACGCGATTGTTGGGACTTGCCGCCCTGACCACACCGGACGACGTAACCGCAGCCGTTGCAGCAACTGCCCTGCGCAAGAACTCCCTGCGATTTACGGTAGACATAGCCGCTTACCCTCCATGAACTGCTCTTGAGAACGTCCAGGGTTCGCCGAGTATTGTAGCGCGAAAGGTCTTCAAAGTGATGCCCGGAACGTTTTCCGTGATCAAGCGGCAGCCTCTGTGCGCCACTCTTACATTGAAGCCATAGACTTGAAATGGGGCGCTGGGTTGGGTCTAATGCGGGTGCAAATGGATTGTCTCGCCAATGTGCGGTTTCACGCGGGCACGTGGGTTGCGCGGACAGAAAATGTCAACGGCAGTCTATCCCATGCAGTAGCAAATACTTCGTATCCAGGGGGCTTCAATTCCAGAGCGGTCCAACCTTCCGCTAGAAAAGGACAACCATGCCTCGACGTAATGACATCAAGAAAGTTCTGATCATCGGGTCCGGTCCCATTGTGATTGGCCAAGCATGCGAATTCGACTATTCCGGTACGCAGGCCTGCAAGGCGCTGCGCAAGCTGGGGTACGAGATCGTCTTGGTCAATTCGAACCCGGCGACGATTATGACCGACCCCGGCATGGCCGATTACACGTATATCGAACCGCTCAACCCAGAGACGTTGGAAGCGATCATTGCAAAGGAGCGACCCGACGCGCTCTTGCCGAACCTTGGCGGTCAGTCGGGGTTAAACTTGGCGGCCACGCTGGGGCAGAGGGGTGTACTCGACAAGTATGGCGTTCGTGTGATTGGCGTTCAGCTTGACGCGATCGAGCGGGGCGAGGACCGGAGCGCCTTTAAAGAGACCATGACGAAGCTCGGGATCGAAATGCCGAAGAGCGAGTTGGCGTACAGCGTTGAGGAGGCGGAGCGAATTGCAGAAACGCTCGGGTATCCCGTCGTGCTTCGGCCCGCGTACACGATGGGCGGCACGGGCGGCGGACTTGTCTACAACGTCGAGGAACTGCGAACCATCGCGGCACGCGGACTCTCCGTAAGTTTGGTCCACCAGGTCTTGGTCGAGGAATCAGTGCTGGGATGGGAAGAACTCGAACTCGAAGTCGTGCGCGACGCGAAGAACCAGATGATTACGGTGTGCTTCATCGAAAACGTCGACGCCATGGGCGTACACACGGGCGACTCGTTCTGCACGGCGCCGATGCTGACGATTGCACCTGAACTTCAGAAACGCCTGCAGAAGTACTCGTACGATATCGTCGAGGCCATTCAGGTGATCGGCGGGACGAACATCCAGTTTGCCCATGACCCGAAGACGGACCGCGTGGTCGTAATCGAAATCAATCCGCGCACTTCGCGGTCTTCGGCGCTTGCCTCCAAGGCAACCGGGTTTCCGATAGCATTGGTTTCTTCGATGTTGGCGGGCGGGCTCACGCTGGACGAGATCCCCTACTGGCGTGACGGCACGTTGGAGAAATACACGCCATCCGGAGATTATGTGGTAGTCAAGTTTGCGCGCTGGGCATTCGAGAAGTTTCGCGGTTCCGAAGACAAACTCGGGACGCAGATGCGGGCCGTCGGCGAGGTGATGAGCATCGGCAAGAACTACAAGGAGGCTTTTCAGAAGTCCATCCGTTCATTGGAGAACGGGCGTCACGGACTTGGATTCGCCAAGGACTTCAACTCGAAGTCGCTCCCGGAATTAATGAAGCTTCTGCGCTACGCGACCAGCGAGCGTCAGTTCATCATGTATGAAGCCTTGCGCAAGGGCGCCAGCGTGAGCGAGCTGCACGCGCTCACGCACATCAAGGCTTGGTTTATCGAGCAGATGAAAGAGCTCGTTGCGTTGGAGGAGCGTATTCTCCAGTACCGCGACAAGGTGCTGCCAGACGATTTGCTGCTGGAGGCCAAGCGCGACGGTTTCGCCGACAAGTATCTGGCGAAACTTCTGAACGCGCCGGAATCGAATTTGCGCCAGCGCCGCATCGCGTTGGGACTTTCGGAGGCTTGGGAACCCGTGCCGGTAAGCGGCGTTGAAGACGCGGCCTACTACTTCTCCACCTACAACGCGCCCGACCTCGTTCCCGTAATCGCGGGGCGCAAGGTTATGGTGCTGGGCGGCGGCCCCAACCGCATCGGCCAGGGCATCGAGTTCGACTACTGCTGCGTGCATGCCGCCTTTTCGTTGCGCGACTTGGGCATCCAGTCGGTGATGGTGAACTGCAATCCAGAGACAGTGTCGACTGATTACGATACATCTAACCGGCTGTATTTCGAACCGCTCACGGTGGAAGATGTTCTCAGCATATACGAGAAGGAAAAGCCCGAAGGTGTCATCGTGCAATTCGGCGGCCAGACGCCTTTAAATTTGGCACGCGAGTTGGAAGATGCGGGCGTCCCGATTCTTGGGACTTCGCCGGACACGATCGACCTTGCCGAGGACCGCGAACGATTCAGGCAAGTCATGCAGAAATTGGGCATTCCGTACCCGGAAGCGGGAAATGCTTCCACCGTGGACGAAGCTCTCGAAGTCGCGCAGCGTATCGGGTATCCGGTGATCGTGCGCCCGTCCTATGTGCTTGGTGGTCGCGGCATGGAAGTTGTGCACGATGACGCCATGTTGCGGCAATACATGGCCGCGGCGGTCGAAGTGACGCCCGAGCGTCCCATTATCATCGACCGTTTCCTCCAACACGCAATCGAAGCGGAAGCCGACGCCATCTCGGAC
>JBAZRU010000704.1:0-3931 GCA_041662805.1 Candidatus Hydrogenedentales bacterium
AGGCGTTCCTGAAGCTTCTCGCGGTCGTAGTCGGACGTGGTCTCTTCGATCTGTTTGCGGATCAGGTTGATGCGGCCCATGATCTCGGAGCTCGAACCGCCGCCTTCGACGATCGTGGTGTTGTCCTTGTCGATAACGGCGCGCTTGGCGCGGCCGAGGTCGGCGAGGGTAAGGTTCTCAAGCGTCATGCCGAGGTCTTCCGTGATGGCTTTGCCGCCGGTCAGCACGGCGATATCCTGCAGCATGGACTTGCGGCGGTCGCCGAAACCGGGGGCCTTGACAGCGCATGCTTGGAACGTGCCGCGGATCTTGTTGACGACGAGCGTCGCGAGGGCTTCGCCTTCGACGTCTTCGGCGATGATCAAGAGGGGCTTGCCGCTCTTGGCAATCTGCTCAAGAAGGGGCAGAAGGTCCTTCAGCGAGGAGATCTTCTTCTCGTTGATTAGAACGTACGCGTTCTCGAGCACGACTTCCATCGCCTCGTTGTCGGTCACGAAGTAGGGGGACAGGTAGCCCTTGTCGAACTGCATGCCTTCGACAACTTCCAGCGTCGTCTCGATGCCCTTGGCTTCTTCGACCGTGATCGTGCCGTCGTTGCCGACTTTCTGCATGGCGTCGGCGATGATCTGGCCGATTTCGGGGTCATTGTTGGCGGAGATGGTCGCGACGCTCTTGATGATGTCGCGGTCGTCTTTCACCTTCTTGCTCATCTTGGCAAGTGCTGCAACGACGCCATCGACGGCCTTGTCGATGCCGCGCTTGAGCGCCATCGGATTGGCGCCGGCGGTCACGTTGCGAAGGCCTTCCCGGTAGATCGCTTCCGCGAGGACGGTCGCCGTCGTCGTGCCGTCGCCGGCGATGTCGGACGTCTTCGATGCGACTTCCTTCACCATCTGCGCGCCCATGTTCTCATACTTGTCTTCGAGCTCGATTTCCTTGGCAACGGTCACGCCGTCTTTCGTGACGGTCGGGGCCCCCCACTTCTTCTCGAGGACGACATTGCGGCCCTTGGGGCCCAGCGTGGCCTTGACGGCCCTGCTCAATTTAGTCACACCGGCGAGCACGCCCCTGCGGGCATCTTCGCCGAATTCCAGTTTCTTCGCGCTCATCGTGCTGTCTCCTTAGTCTTACATGAATCGGGCATTCGATAGATACGGTTGCGTAGCAAGTGGATTAGTCGATCACAGCCAGCACGTCTTCTTCGCGCATGATGATGTGCTCGTCGCCGTCGATCTTCACTTCCGTGCCCGAGTATTTGCCCATGAGAATCCGGTCGCCCTTCTTCACTTCCAGGGGGACGCGCTTTCCGCTGTCGTCAAGACGGCCCGGACCAACCGCGATGACTTTGCCTTCCTGGGGCTTTTCCTTCGCGCTGTCGGGGATGATGATTCCGCCGCGAACGGTCTCGCTGGGCTCTTCGCGCTTGACCAGGATGCGATCTGCCAGTGGACGCACTTTCATGATACATTCTCCTTCGGTGACAATCTGGTTGCCGCTTGTTGGTAGCTGAACGAGTACGCCTCTCGCCATTTTGGCACTCCCGCCATCCGTTCGATACCGGGTTCGCAAGGCGCACTCCCTTCGATGAGAAACTATAAAGCAAGCCGTATGCCGAGGCGTGTTCAACTAGCCGTAAGTATTTCACATAGAATAATTTAATGTCAAATTCTGATCCTAGCCAGGGAGAGATGCGCAAATGTCGTTTTGCCCAAATGGCACGGTGCTTACCGGAAAAGGCGTCAAACAAGGGGTAGTCTGCTGCCAAAATGGCAGTCTATTAGCAGATGGGGCCGCCGAGTGCCAATACGGCAAACGAAACCTCGTTACCGGTCGGCGCGCTGCCAAGCACCTGATGCCCGGATTGGGATAGCCTGTGGAGCTAAAGCGCGCGACTAAAGGAGGTTAGGCCCCCTCGCCTTCCCACGCGCGCAAGTAGCGCATGCTGCGCACGAAGGGCTTCAGTCCTGCCAGCAGCAGCAACGCCGCCACCAAGGACGTGCTCGTTCCAACAATCAGGAGCGAGTAGCCCACGGCGTTGTCGTCGTGGAAGACGTAGTCGGTCACAAGCGCTACGGCGGTCGGGCCCATGCCCATGCCAATGAGGTTGACCACAAACAAATAGATGGCGGAGGCTTGGCCCCGCATCGAGTTCGGCATCATCTCCTGGATGGCCGCCGGGGCCGCGCCAAACGGCATGGCCAGCGTGAACACCAAGGGGACCATCAAGGCCATGGCCATGGGCCCGCTTGGGACCAGCGGGTACGCGATAGCAAAGGGCATGGCTGCCACCGCCGCGATGATGCCCGTGCCCATGCGCGCGGCGATCTTGCCCTTCTGCGCGAGTTGGTCGGCAAGGCGGCCGCCAAACACGATGCCCATCGAGCCGAACAGCATGACGATCAGGCCGTACCACATGCCCGCCGCCGAGGGTGTCCAACCGTGTACGCGCACGAAGAACGTGGGTACCCACGACGCCGCGCCGTAGCTTGAAAGGGCCAGCAACGCAAACCCGATGTTGTGGCAAAAGAACGTGGAGAAGTTCTGACGGATGTAGGTCATCACTTGGCCGAGGGCCACGGCGTGGGATTTGCCCGCAGTCGAGGCGGCGCGTTTGCCCCGGCGCGCGGGTTCGGCGATGGTGTACGCAAGCAGGGACAATAACACGCCCGGAATGCCGACGATGAGGAATACCGTTTGCCAGGGGCGCATCGCTCCCAGCAGCGGCAAATCGACCGATTCCTGGCCCATCGAGATCTGGACGACATAGCCGCCGAGCAGGTAGGCGAGTCCCGAGCCGACGTAAATGCCCATGCCGTAGACGCTGATGGCCGTCGCGAGGCGGTGGCGCGGGAAGTAGTCGGTGATCAGCGAATACGCCGCCGGCGACAACGCGGCCTCGCCGACACCGACGCCCATGCGGCACAGGAGCAGTTGGTAGTACTGGCGCACGAATCCGCAGCTCGCGGTCATGATGCTCCACAGCAGCACCCCGACGGCGATGATGGTGCGGCGGCTGCGGGCGTCCGCGAGACGCCCGAGGGGTATGCCGAAGAAGGTGTAGAAGAGCGCAAACGAGAATCCCATGAGCAGGCTCATCTGCGTGTCGCTGATACCCAGGTCTTTTCGGATCGGTCCTACCAGCAGCGACAGAATCTGCCTGTCGATGAAGGAGAGGATGTAGAGGATGAGCAAGATTGCGACGACGTACCACGCGTACCCGATTGGCGGATACGGCGGTTCCGCGGAGTCACGACGCTGCCCGGCGTCTTCATGCTGTGCCACCAGAGACTCCTCCCTTGCAGTTGAGGAGATGCAACGGAGACAGCGTGAAGGGTTTTGCCGGGAATGTCAAGAGGGATGCGATACAGGCAATCCAACAGCATTGGTAGGGATGTTTCGCCGAAACATCTCTACCAATACTCCGTCCCTCTCGGGGTAGGGCGGTTTCGCCGAAACCGCCTCTTCGATTGAACGGCGCAACTTGATTTTCCTAGGCGAGTTGGGTACCCTATATCGCAATCGTGAATTTAGGCACGATATATGCTTTAGTTGCTACTGGCCGTCCGATGGGGCGCAAGGATAAATGATTTCTTTGGTGGGCAGCCAATGCTGCTTTCACGCCGGGGTTTGTCCTGTATCGTTTTTGGCCAAACAGGAATGATCACCATGCAGGCTTTTCCAGCGCTCGATCCGATACCCCTCCCCGCGCCCGTTTGGCTGTTTGTCGTGCTCCACACGGTGACCCTGACCTTGCACTTTTTCGCAGTGCACTTCCTGGTCGGCGGGCTGACGCTAGCGACGCTGTGGACCACTTGGGGGCGCATGCGCAAAGACTCCGTGCTGTTGAATGCTTCCGGACTGATCTCGCACCGGTTGCCGGTGGTTATGACGTATGTCATCAATTTCGGGGTGCCGCCGCTGCTTTTCACGC
>JBAZRU010000705.1:0-3921 GCA_041662805.1 Candidatus Hydrogenedentales bacterium
GCTCTTCCGATCTCGATAGTCGTCTTGGGCAAATTGAAGAGACAGCCCGGCGATGCGCGGAAGTTGAACCAATGGACCGCACGGTCGGCAAGGCCGTCGGCGCTCAGGTCTGCCACGAGCAACAACGGCGCTTGCGCGGCTTGCGGTACGTTCAGAGCCGCAGTTCCCAGGTCATGTACGCGGCCAGTATCAACCGACGGCGTCAGGGTCTGCTCCGCGACGGGCTTCAACGTTGCATCGTAGAGCCGCAACTTCACCGACACGGGTCCATGCAATTGCTCCAGGTCATCGACAATACGAATGATAGGCGCGAATGTCTTGCCTGCTTCGACGTCCAGCGAGTCGTACAGCACACAAACACGCAGCGGCGCGTAACAATCCTGCACCACATAGTGCGCGATTTTCGGCACGCCGTAGTAATCGACCGTGGACCACGAACACCCCGGATACACGTCGGTGAGTTTGTAGAAGACCATTGCAGTCGCGTTGGGCCATTTCGCGCGCATGCGTTCGAGCACGAGCCGCAGGCCCGTCGCCTGCGCCAACTGCGTTGCACGCGAAAAGCCCGCAAGGTCGTCGCAGGGATCGAGTTCCTTCGCGTGGCGATTGAGATGCTCCATATTCACCGGCGTAAACGTGGGCGTGTGATGAATGAAAGCGCTGTTGTCCTTCGGCGGCCAGGTATTCTTCTCGTCGTCGGGCAGGAATTTAAGCGTGCTCTCGACGGCGCACGCTGAGGCAAGACCCGTTTCTCCGATGACCGGCGCTCCGCCCTCCAGTGGCGTCAACGCGATGTCCTTTTCGTACGGGCCCTTCCCCCAGTACACGTCGTAGTTGTGCGCGCTGCCGCCGTACGGGTCCGTCCGGTGGTAGGGCCGTGTGCCATCGAGTTCGAGACATCGCCGCCCCAGCAATTCAATCAACACCCCTTCGCCTGAATGCTCGTTTCCCCCGCACCACAGCGCAAGCGATGGATGATTGCGGATACGCTCGATGTTGCGCACGGCAATCTCGTCGGCCACCGACAACGGAATTACATCGAAGTTCTGCCACGTGAGAGGGAATTCCTGCCACACCATGATCCCAAGCTCGTCGCAGATGTCGTAGAACAAATCGGTTTCAAGGAGGCCCCCGCCCCAACTCCGCATTATCTGAATATGCTCGTCCTTCGCCATCGTGAGGAAGCGTCGGTACCGCGATTCGTCGAGGCGCAGAAAGGCGTCGGTCGTCGCCCAATTGCAGCCTTTCAAGAAGGAAGGCCTCCCGTTGATGACAAAGGTCCAGTTGTATCGATCGGGGCGCGCGCCGTCTGGCAACGGTTTCATCTCGATCGTGCGAATACCGAATCGCGCCGCCCGCGCATCGACCGGCGCGCCGTTTTGCTCGAATGCGACGTGCAATTCGTACAGGTTAGGTTCGCCCAAATCGACCGGCCACCATAGCATTGGATCCGGCACGTCGAATCGAATGTGCAGCGACGGCTCCGCCACCTCCGATTTCAGCGGCGAAATGAAATGATAGGCCTCGCCCTCGAAATTCGCGGGCCGAAGAACTCCGTGCAGCACGCCCTCGAATCCGTCCTGCGGACCGCGCAATACCAGGTGCGCGTCGACGGTAGCCTTCACGACGTCCTTCGCCGCGACAAACAACTCCGCTACCTCGACATCGGGCACGCGCTTCACGTGTACCGATTGCCAGATCCCAATGGGCGGACAATTCACGTAGTGCCAGCCGTAGACGCAGTTGAACTTGAACACGAGTTTCCAGTCCGGCGGCAATGGATCGACGCGTACGACGAGCGTGTTGCGCGCGCGCGCAATCCCCGAGATGTCGAATTCGGGCCCGCCTGAAGGGCCTTCGTGTTCGCCGAGTCGCTGCCCGTTCAACCAAAACGTGGCGCTATAGTCGACGCCATCGAACACCAAGCGCGCGCGCTCGCCTGGAGTCCACTCGAACTCCGTGCGGAACCACCACTCCTTCTCCGCCACTTCGCGGCGCGCGATTTGATCGTTGAAGCCCACGACCGGATCGGGAATGACGCCTGCCTTGAACAACGCCGTCTGCACGCTGCACGGGATTTCGGCATCGACGGCTTCTTCCCACCCGCGTCCATTTGCCAATGCCCGCGCGTCGCCCTGGCCGCTGGGAAACCCGAGCATCTGCCAGCGCCCGTCAAGCGAACGGTCGTGCTCCAGATACGGCGCGCCCACGTTGACCGGCATCAGAGTCACCTGGGTTGCCGGCCCCTCCAAGGGAGCAATGCCGGGTTTGAACGCCTCGCGATCCACGTCATCCAGCGATTTGCCCGCAAGCCCCTCCGAGGCCATCAACTCCTGTGAAGAGACTGCGTGCAACTGTCCCGCTTTCGCGGCACGAAGGATCGACGCGTACGCGGGAATCAGGAAATCGCGGACGCTCGCGTCCATGCCGCCTTCAGGGCCCGCTCCCCAATGTACAAGCCACCCCTTGCCGTAGGGCGCCGCGGACAAGACCGGCGTGTAACTGCGGTCCCATACAAGCACCGTGCTTGACGCAAAGCTCAGTGCACGTGCCGTCTTTGCATTGACGTGGCCGGGCTCAGGCAATCCGATGGCCACGCCCTGTTTCGTCAAACGAAACGACCCTCTGCCCCCAGTCATGCTTCCATGCAATCCGAAGAAGTCGTCGGCGTGGCCTTGGTCAAGCGCGCCTGTATCGACATTGAAACTGGCCCAGTGCGGCATGCCCAAGGCCATGCAATAGATGCCACCCTGCTCGACATACGCCTTCAAGGCCTGTGCCACCGGGCCTCCCCACGGCCCGCGCTCCGGATACATGTTGTCCGATGCGATCAGGATTGCGTCGAACCGCTGAAAGGCCTCCAGCGTGAGGTCGTCTTTCGTCAGCAGTGTCGGCTTCGCGCCGTTTGCCTCCAGCAGTCGAGCGACCTCAGCCCCAGCCCATACGTCCGCATGCGGTTTGGCCCACTGAGAGTAGTCGACCAATCCGTCGGCAATGACCCCCACAGACGGACTCGCTGTTGCCGTCTGGCCAAGTGCAATCAACAACACAATTCCGATCATGATATGAATCTCCAGCGCCAAGACCTGATAGTAGATGATAGTTGGACACGTGGTGGAGATGCGAGCAGGCCGCGGCAACGAGAGGAAGGCGCCTATGAGTGTGTCACGAAGACCGTAAAGCATGCACATGGGCGCGTGGTATTGCCGATGTCAAGAAGGCCGTGTATCCTAATTGCGCAGGGGCAGCAAGCGCGTGAGTCGCAGGTCAAAAAAGGATTGCCGCATAGAAGGACCTGGAACGGGGCATTCGCGTTAAGCAAGAACTTCGGGGGCCGAGCCAATGACTTTGAAGTGTGCTTCGGGGAATCCTTACGCCAGTCGGATCCCGTGTCAGGATTTTCACCTTCGAATCCTGAATGTCGTAGTTTGCCTCTTCTGCTTCTTGCCGATTCCTGACTTCGCGGGGGCCGCACGTGCGGAAGAGAGCATCGAGCCGACTTCCGTTCAGGATCCCTCCACGCCCCTTTGGACTGGAAAGGCGTATTCACCGCAGATCACGGTGGTAGAGCAAGCTTGGCTGGCTCAACATCCCAACGTGACTGTCAGGACGGACTTCGATACCCCGCCGTACATATTCAAAGATACTCAAGGGAATCCCGCTGGAGTGATCGTCGATCTTGCCAACCATATCGAGACGGAGCTGGGAGTACGGCTCACGTTCGTCGGCGACAACTACGAGGGCTTGGTCAATGCGGTTAAGAACGCGTCCGAGGATGTCACTGTATTGAACGATCCGCTCGATGCACCCTACGAAGAGCACTACTTGAAGACGCGGGACTTTATGTATCTCCCATATTCGCTCTGGGTGCGGCGCGATTCCCATATGCTTGAACAAGTTAATGCGTCGTTTGGCGGTATG
>JBAZRU010000706.1:0-3910 GCA_041662805.1 Candidatus Hydrogenedentales bacterium
GCTCACCAACTCGTACTCGCCGTTGCGCGAGCGCACGATCACCGGCTCGACGACCCCGTCTTCCTTGATCGAAGCAGCCAGCTCTTGCAGCGCCTCTTCATCGAAGACCCGGCGCGGCTGCTTCGGATTCGGCTTGATGGTCCGCGGATCCAACTTCAACACGAGTTCGCCGCCGTCTTCAACCCCGCTCGCGGCGCCTGACGATCCGGAGTCCGACATTCCACTTATCAGCGCGCCAAGGCCGCGACCCAAGCCCCCTCGCTTCGGTTTACCCACGGGATATTACCTCCCTCGCAAGCGCCAAATAGGCCGCGGCGCCGGGCGATTTCAGGTCGTAGACAATGACCGGCTTTCCAAAACTCGGCGCTTCGCTCAATGTCACGTTGCGTGGGATCACCGTCTGATACACCTTGTCTCCCAAGTGCGACCGCACATCGTCCACCACCTGCTTCGACAAGTTGGTATGTTGATGCATAGTCAACAAGACGCCCTCAACCTTGAGTGCGGGATTCAAGCGGTCGCGCACCAGTTTGACCGTCTGAAGAAGTTCGCTGAGGCCCTCAAGCGCAAAGTACTCGCATTGCAGCGTAATCATCACACCCGCTGCCGCGACAAGTCCATTTACCGTGAGCAAGCTGAGCGACGGCGGACAGTCGATGTAGATATAGTCGTACTCGTCCCGCAACGGTTCGAGGCAATTCCGAAGGCGATACTCGCGCCCCTCTACATCGACGAATTCAACCTCCGCTCCCGCCAACTGCCGGTTCGACGGCGCAATATACAGATTTTCCATTTGGGTCGGGACAATCACGTCGCGAATTCCGACGTGCTCCACCATCGCCTCGTATACCGTATGCTTGAGGTCGTTTTTGCCGATGCCCAACCCGCTCGTCGCGTTGCCCTGCGGATCGATATCCACCAGCAAGACACGACGGCCCGCCGCGGCCAGACACGCCGCCAGATTGACCGACGTCGTAGTCTTGCCCACGCCACCCTTCTGATTGGCTACCGCAATGATTCGTCCCATTGCCCCGATTGCAGAATGGTAAGAGGAATCCCCGTTCCCCGAAACACAGAGCGCCGCCCTATCCGAGGCAAATCACGGACACGACGCGCTTTAGGCCGCGTATGATACGTAGCGTTCCTCAAACAAGTCAATTACTCAAACCCACGCAAGTAAGGTGACTTGGCTAACGCATGAAGGACGTAGCGTGCGCAAGTGCCCTAGTGGATTGTATCGGATGATTTTGTGAGTTGTACCGCTGGCTTCCAGCCGGCTCTTAACCCAACCACTACGCTTCGTGACTCCCAGTTTCGGTTGAAACGAACTACCAGGGTCTCTGGCATCGCACTGGCCTCATTGGCCCTTCGGGTCTTCAAGTCCCCCGCCCACCCCCACAAAATTGCGGCCCACCTCAGCTTGCGCTACAATGCCGCACGGCTGGGACATGGGTAGTAGCAAAGGAGGATTCCCCAAATGGGCACGTGGCTTCAACAATTTTCAGACATCTACGCGCTGATTCAGCCGGTCTTCAACACGATCACCTACGTCCTGAACATTATCGGCCAGTTCATGACCATCGGCGTGGACATGGTCACAGGATTTCTCTCGTTCTTCTGACCGGAAAAACGTTCCCTACCAGACCGGGACGATGCAGGTCTTGAACGTGCCCGACACGGGCGTGTCGCCATGTTCCGTCTTGAGCTTCAGTTCGATGCGCCCTTCCCACCAATCGCGCCCTTCCATCCCATGCTCGAAACGTTCCAGCGTGAGCGCCCCCCCGCTGATCGTGTACTTGCCGCGGCCCGTTACGGTGATTTCCATGGTCTCGGCGGTCTCGGTCCAAAGCGGGAGCGGTTTTCCCACAATGGTTGCAAAGTCGCTTAGCCCCTGCGCATCATCATTCATCTTAGCCTCGTTCGAAAAATAGACTTGAGTACCGGCGCCCGTAATCTCGACGTTGTCAGGGTAGTCTCCCTCGGTGTTGTTGTAGAGACATTCCGTAATCTGCACCGTGTACGGTTGGCCCTGGACCGTGAACTCGATGGTCCCGCCTTCTTGGAAGGTCTTGAACGGGTCGGACCCCGAGCTTCCATTGGCCGCCGGGGCCCCCGTATCCCGTTCGCACGAGAGGAACAACACCGGCATGCAAAGCATAAGGACAATTCCAGCGGCTACTGCCATGATCTTCCTGGGAACCATAGCGGTCCTTTCACACCTCGGCCTTCGACGAGGCTCTCGTGGCTTGCCCATCCGGCGGCATGCGCCGAGGGCAAGCGTTAACCTTGCAGCAATCAAATCGTCAACAACGCAGGTGCGAAAACCAGCGCCGCAAAACGCAAGACTCGTTGGCAGCCGCCACGGGTGCGTCCACCCATACGCGGGCTAGATGCGCGTTTCGTTCAACCGGGTCAGGTCCAACAACAATTCCGTCATGGACTGATACCGCTTCTCGGGCTGCCGCCTCAGCGCCTTCAGAATAATCCGATCAAGAGCGCCAGGCACTTCCGAATTGTATTTCGAAGGCGGCTCGAACTTGAACTTCGAGCTCTTGATCTGCTTCATAATCTCGCGAGAATCCCGGCCATCGCAGGGATGCCGGCCCGCGATCAACTCGTACATCGTGATGCCGAACGAAAAGATGTCGGACCGCGCGTCGAGTCCCCGGCCCTTGTTGGAAATCTGCTCGGGTGACATGTAAGCGCGCGTCCCGCCGCCCTCTTTCACCCAGCGCGTCCGCCAACTGGCGTTGGACTTCGACAACCCGAAATCGCAAATCTTCACATGTTTCAGGTCGCGTGAGAAAAGGAAGTTTCCAGGCTTGATGTCGCGGTGCACGATGCCGTTCTGGTGCAGAAAGTCCAATCCTTGGCACAGCCGGATGCACACCTCTACCATCTGCTGCAACGTCAGGTCGCGGTCGGTGATGTGCTTGCGCAGATCTGGACCGTCCACGAACTCCATGAGGAGGCAACGTCGTATATTGTTCTCGGCATCGGCCTGCTCGATGATTTCGGGATGGTATCGAATAATGCAAGGGTGACGCAGATTGGCTGCCACCAGAATTTCACGCCCCAAGTAGTCCCTGCGGCGCTTCTTGCGGTCCAAGTCGAACTGGCGGTCGAGCACCTTGATCGCCACCGTCTGGTCGCGTCTGCGGTCGATCGCCTTGTACACGGTCCCCATACCGCCGGTGCCCACCGGCGCAATGATCTCGTACGGACCGACATGGGTAAGCTCCAAACTCCCCTTTGCCCCGCCTTGGGCGTCTCCTCCTTGTGCCGTGCCTTCGTCCTTGTCGATGCTATCTGCCTTCTTACGCCCGAACAGCCTCATTATCGCACCTGAACCTAGCATTGGAACCCCTGGACCGAATTAATTCGTTTAAGTACCACCGAGCACATGAATTACAAATAGACATGACACACCACCCAGGCCGTCATGAGTCTCCCCAATATCAGCGTCTCATCAGCACAATAACTGCCGGCTAAAAAGCGATCAACCCGCCTTCCAGTTCTGGGCCCCCGCGGGGACAGGAACCTCGGCAATTATATCACGGAGCACGCTGTTGGTCGTTACGCGGCGCAACCGGCTCTCGGGATTGAGGATAAGCCGGTGCTCGAGGACGGGGTGGGCGAGGATCTTGATGTCGTCGGGAAGCACATAGGCGCGCCCTTGCACGGCCGCAAAGGACTGCGCCGCCCGGAACAGCGCAAGCGAAGCGCGCGGGCTGGCCCCGAGGCTGAGGTGGGTCGAATCGCGCGTGCGGTTGATCAGGCGCAGGAGATAGTCCCGGACCTTCTCGTGTACATAGATTTCCCGTATCCCCACCTGCATTCGCATGAGCGTCACGGGGTCACTCACCTGCTTGAGCGAATCCAGGGGATGGGCGAGGCGGATCCGCTCAAG
>JBAZRU010000707.1:0-3902 GCA_041662805.1 Candidatus Hydrogenedentales bacterium
CCGACATGCCGGTGGTGGTCTCGATGCTCAACAGCTATTCCGGCTGGGCGGCGGCGGCGACCGGCTTCATGCTGTCCAACGATCTGCTGATCGTGGTCGGCGCGCTGGTCGGTTCCTCCGGCGCGATCCTGTCCTACATCATGTGCCGGGCGATGAACCGCAACTTCATCAGCGTCATCGCCGGCGGCTTCGGCACCGGCGGCGGCACCGCGGCCGCCAAGAAGGACGGCGAGCCGCAAGGCGAGGTGACTTCGATCAGTGCCCTCGAGACCGCCGAACTGCTGAAGGAAGCCAAGAGCGTGGTGATCGTGCCCGGCTACGGCATGGCCGTCGCCCAGGCCCAGCATGCGGTCTTCGAGATCACCAAGTTCCTGCGCGAGAAGGGCGTCAATGTCCGCTTCGGCATCCACCCGGTCGCGGGCCGCATGCCTGGCCACATGAACGTGCTGCTGGCCGAGGCCAAGGTGCCCTACGACATCGTGATGGAAATGGACGAGATCAACGAAGACTTCCCGGAAACGGACGTTTCCATGGTGATCGGCGCCAACGACATCGTAAACCCGGCCGCCCAGGAAGACCCGACCAGCCCCATCGCCGGCATGCCGGTACTGGAAGTCTGGAAGGCCAAGACCTCGATCATGATGAAGCGCTCCATGGCCTCCGGCTACGCCGGCGTCGACAACCCGCTCTTCTACAAGGAGAACAACCGCATGTTGTTCGGCGACGCCAAGAAGACGCTTGATGAGGTGCTGGTGGCACTGAAGGCCTGATTCCTTCTCCGCGCCTCACGACAAAACGCCCGCGCTTGCGGGCGTTTTGCTTTGTGAGCGGCGGGGAGGCGTGCCACCATGGCTGACTTTCGGGACTTGATGGAGGACGAGTGGGCAATGTCGGTGCTTTTTCAGTCAGGTGATTGCGAGTATCTGGTATGACGCCGTTGATACAATTGTCATTCAAAATGAATTGAAAGATCCCATGCACTATTCGAAGCTGCTTCCACTCGCATGTCTGACCGCCAGTCTTCTCGGCTGCGGTACGCATCCCAAGCAGACATTTGCACCGCCCGCCGACTATGTTCCAATAGACAAGGTGCAGATTCCCGGCAAGTTCCAAACCGTCGAACTCACGCGGGAGACTTATGCTGAAGAAGTCCTCCGATGCGTCCCCCAGTTTCGTCAAGCCCCTGAACGCATCTTCAGGAATCTCGACCGCTTTCCCACTTCCAGCATCACCGTTTTCGGGCACTTGCAATCCGCCAACCAGTTCTGGGTCAACAAGACGACGGGCATGTGCTTGCGAAGCAGCTCGGAACAATTCCCGATTTTCGCCGCTGAGGCCTTTTACGAGACGGCCAATCCGAGGGGCGTGCCGCCCGATGTTGCAGACGGCTGGTACAAACAGATTGCCTTCCTCATGGCAGCCAGGGGGGCGGTGAAGGTTGCCTACGTATTCGAAAAGGGAACCGCCATCGTCGTCGACTACTGGGTTGAACCGAAGAAGGCGTACCAACTGCAGTATTCGGGCTCATTCAGGAAGCAAGGAAGCTGGGAGTCGGAAAACATTGATTTTCGATTCTCGTATCCGTCAATGTCATCCGTAGGCGAGACGAAGCGAGGGGGCGCGACCGTCAAGGAAAACTTGCTGTCCCATCGGCTTCCCTAGCGCTTGTGAATAGTCGGGGACGTACCACGGTATCCCCGGCGACAGTTCTTGTTACTGGGGTTGGGACGCGAGGCCGCCTATGCAACTGTCGGCCTGCACTGATTCGTACGGCAATGTGTGGTGGGTCAGTCCTTGATATCGGGGACAACTGTCCGTGGATCAGGGCTGCACAGCGGCGTTCCGCGAAGGCTGACTTTGCGGAGGTAGAATGACCGCATTGTGCTTCGTGCCAACAGCAGCCTTACCATTCGAGATGAATAGATCGCAAACCCTGCAACTTCTTGCGGCGAGCAAGGCGACGCTTGTCGAGCGTTTCCATGTCTCGAGGCTTGCGCTGTTCGGCTCGTTTGCCCGCAATGCGGCGCGGGACGATAGCGACGTCGACATCATCATCGGCTTCGACGGCCCGGCGACCTCCGATCGTTATTTCGGCGCTCAGTTCTTTCTTGAAGACCTGCTCGGTCGCAATGTCGATCTCGTCACAGAAAAGGCATTGCGAGCGGAATTGCGACCCCATATCGAGAAGGAAGCAATCGATGTCTGATGCGCCGACCCGCGAGTGGCGCTTCTACATCGACGACATGATCGCCTGCGCGGAGCGGGCGATCTCATACACAGAGGGAATGGACCAGGAGCGCTTCGTTGCCAGCGGCCTTAACTACGACGCGACCATCCGCAACCTGGAACTCATTGGCGAAGCCGCCACCCACATTCCCGATGCGGTCCGCGAGGCGCATCCTGAAATCCCGTGGCGGCAGATTGTCGCGACACGCAACCGACTGATACATGGCTATCTCGGTATCGACAACGACACACTCTGGAGCATCGTTGAAAGAGATACGCCGACGCTGCTGGAACTGCTCTACGCACTGAAGCGGCAACTCGGCTAGGAGCGTTGGCCGGCAAGTGGCGTACCGCCCGGGCTGACTTTTCCCGCTTGCCCGCTACGACATGGCAGTGGCATCATGTCGCCCCATGATGCCCGCAACGCGCACCTGTCCGCCCGCCGCTTTCCACACCGCTTTAGGTGCTACCAAATTCATCCAAGTGCCTGAACCAAGATGAAACCTGCTTTTTATCCAGCTCATTTGATGGAAAGCTTTCCGTCAAATAGGTGGTCTACATTGCGTTGGGGGCTTTGTGTCCTTCACTGACATCCTTATTGTTGGCGCCCTTGTTGCCCTGCTCGTCGCCCTGCTTAGGGCAAACGGCGTGTTGGGTCGGAATCCATATCAACAATTGACGGCACACGAAGACTTGGTCGGTCGCCTTCCGCAAAACATGAGCTTTGCGGAAAGATTGCGGCTTGTTGGCCTCTTCGGCTTATCGCCGAATAATCCTGGCCGCACCTGGCTACTTGCTGTTGCTGTGATGGCCATCTTTCTCGTAGTCCTCTGGCTGCCGTAGGCCAATGAATGGACCAAGTCATTCACTTCATCTTTTGGGGCATAGTCGAGTACGTGTTTTTCCGCGTCGGGCGGATCGTGCTCAGATGCATCACCTTTGGCTACATAAGACTCGAGAAACCAACACCGCTGCAGACGTTCCTTGTCGCACCTATCGGCTTCACAGCAATTGTCCTGGGTATTGTTGGAGTGTACTCAGCGTTCAGCTATCTCAAATGAAAGTTACTGCAGCCGTTGCCCCCAACCCGGCGCTCAACCTCGCTCCCTTCGGTCGCTGGACGCTGCGCGATACAGCCGCGCAGCGCCGGTTAGCTCTACGTTATGCGCTAGAGCCACATGATCGAAATCGAGTTTGAAAGCCCGACGGAATCGCTTTGTAAGTGCTGCGGAAATACTACGGTGCGGCTGACGCGCTTCGTCTATCGTGATGGCGACGCTCATGCTGTCTACTACGCCCAGTACACACCGCAGCACGAAGAAAAACGACTAAGTGGCATTGTTGGCTTAGGCGAATGGGGAGAGGATGGCACACCAAGCGGCAGGCTCGCGTTTCCTTTTCAGATATGGATTGATGAAGACAACTTCAAGGTCGGCCTTGTTGATGCGGAGGCTTCTCCATGGTCTCACGTTACGTTTCTTGGGCGAATTCTTGATCGAGAGGAAGCGCTAAAGCATGAGTGGATCAATGAGGTGTTTCACATAACCGACCACATGGTTACTGATGATAAAGAGATCAAGAGCTATTTCGGAGCGCAGGGTGCATAAAGCACATAACCCTACGCCCAAGTTCGCTCCCTTTGGTCGCTGGGACGCGCCTTCGGCGCGCCCCTTAGC
>JBAZRU010000708.1:0-3895 GCA_041662805.1 Candidatus Hydrogenedentales bacterium
CGCCGTTGTACTACATCCTTTCGGCGCCGATACACGCGGTTGCGGTGTTGTTCATGAGCCCCGACGCGGCAGCGCGTGCGTTGCGCATAATCCCCTTGGCAGCGGGCATGGTGCAGATCGAGTTGTGTTACCGGGCTGTCCGCGCGATTTGGGCCGATCGAGACGATTTGCAGCAAGTGGGTATTCTGGCCGGCGGGGCCATGCCCGTGAACTTCTACATAAGCCAATACGTGAGCAACGAACCCCTTGCAGGCGTGCTGGTATCCGGTGTCGTTGTGTGCACCTTGATTCTGCTTTCTCGGACGGGTGTGCGGTTACAGGTATGGCGCGGCGTACTGTTCGGCTTGGCGCTGATAACGAAGATCAGCGCCTTGGCCATGGTCATACCGCTGGCCTTTAGCATCCTCCAGGAATCGGGTACGGATGCCCACCCCAAAGCAGCGTTTATGCGGAAGGCCGCGCGGGCTGCCCTCTTGTGCTTCGGAATCGCTGCCTTGGTCAGCGGATGGTACTTCGCCCGCAATATGCTTGAGCTGGGACGTCCGTTCTTTGGAGGCTGGGAACCCGAGCGAGGCATTGTGTGGTGGCAGGACCCCGGTTATCGAACGGTGCGGCAGGTTTTCTCACCGGGCGCCGCCTTGTCGTACCCGGTGTTCTCCGGCGTAGAGAGCTTCTCAAGCGGACTGTACTCCACGCTGTTCTTGGACGGCATGTTGAGCGCCGGGGTGTACGACTACACACGCCCGCCCTGGAATTTTTCGTTCATGCTAACGGGCGCGTGGCTAGGCCTGCTTCCTTCGCTTCTCATCTTCGCGGGAATGCTGCGCGCGTTGCGAACGGGCCATGTGGGGCTGAGCTTCGTGACGCTGTCCGTCATCGTGCACATCGGCGCACTCTTCTACGGATTCATCACCGTGCCGTACTTCTGCATCTTGAAGGGTAGCTATACCGTTGGCATGCTGCCTTGCTATGCCGTGCTCGGCGCGGCGGGATTCGACGCCATCGCGCGCACACCCCTCTTAAAGGCGCTTGCGCTCGGAGGCCTGTTCTGTGGGGCGGTCACTGCCTACGCCGCCTATTTCATCCTCTGACTTCCTCGGAGTGCCGGAAGTAATCGGGTAGGAGGCGGGGGAATCTCCCTTGCCATTCCAAGTAAACGCGCCCTGCCGGGCGCACCAAAGCGAACGCGGCGCTCGTAGAGCGCCTGTGCAAGTGCGGTATAGGCGACCAGTGTGCGACTGCCTTAACGCTTTGAGCAATGGGCGGATTTGTCCGCACCAAGCATCGTGTCCGGCGCACGGTGCGCAACGAGACGCCCCCGTCGAAGAGTGGCCTTCGGCAGGGGCAACCGTACAAAAGGGGAAAAGGTGACGCTCAGTGCTCAGTCCGCTGTTCGCGCCAAACGGAATCCGTAGGTTTGGCCCATAGTGTCTCGGCTTTCGGAGCGGCGACATGCCGCACGCGCCAGACCGGCGCCATTGCTCCATGATCCCCCGCGCAGCACCCGGAAATCCCCAATGGTGGGTCCCTGCGGGTCCGTTACGGGTCCGACGGGATAAGAAATATCGTACGAATCCTGGCACCACTCGTGCACGTTTCCGGCCAAATCATGCAGGCCCCACTCGTTGGGGAGCCTTTCCCCAGCTTCATGGGGTTGTCCGCTGCTGCTGAAGTTGTACCATGCAAAGTTGACAATATCGGTTTCTGCGGAGTCTTCTCCCCAATAGAACCGCGTTGTCGTCCTCGCTCTGTACGCGTACTCCCACTCGGACTCCGTCGGCAGCCGGTACGGACCCCCAATCGTCGCCTTCCCCACGTTAAGCGCGGTGATGAAGTAACGTGCATCTTCCCAGCTTACCGAGTCAACGGGCTTGTCGGGACTCTCAAAAAGCGAGGGATTACTTCCCATCACGGCTGTCCATTGAGCCTGGGTCACTTCGTACTTCCCAAGCCAGAATCCATGGCTAATCTTGACCTCGTGTTGCGTTTCGTCCAAATTGCGTCCCACTTCGTCCAATGGGCTTCCCATCGTAAACGTGCCCGCAGGAATCCAAACGAATTCAATGCCGTCAAATATCCGCAATTCGCCCGGTGAAGGCCCCTCCGCGGGGCAGCCGACAAACATCGCAAACGACACGAATGCAAATAGCACGCAGACGCCTAAACGCGTGTGCTTCATGGAAAGACCTCACATTTCTTGACTGGGTAATAGTCAGGTGCCTACACGAGGGGAGATAATGGACATGCCTTGCAGAGCATGATTAGCGTCGGGCTATGAAACCCACGCTTTGGACACAATAGAGTAAGCTCCGCACACGAATCAATGCGCGAGCGCCGCAGGTTCTGTGCGTAACGAGGGACAGACAGCGTCCGTTCGATCGTCTTTATGCTTCGAGGAAGGGCTGGCTATGTCTCAAACGATTGGCCGGCAATGTACACGAGCGTGCAGAGGAGATGCCACCGGACCCTGTGCCATGACCGTTTTCACGGCGCCGGACAAGGTGCGCACCTTACAAAACAGCTACGCCAACCGCGGTACCCCGCAGCCATATTGGGAATTCCGAATACTACTTCACACACGCGTAGACGAGGGCGCTAAGGCCGGAACATCTCCGCGTTATCATTTTTGATACGGTCAACCTCGGCTTGGAACTGCGCTTCCGTCAGCGCCTTCAACGCTTGCTCATCCTGTTGCTGCGCGATGGCTCCCGCCAATTCTTGCGTCGACTTGGAGACGCCTTTGCCGCTCAGCATGGGGGCGTTGTTCACGAGATCCTGTTGGAGCTGGCCGAGTTTCGACCCAACGGACAACAGGCCCGCCCTGGCTTTGCTGCCCTCTTGCTGGAACTCGTCGCCAATGGTTTGATACAGGTCCTGCGCCTGCGTCAGGAGATTCATTGCTTCGCCGAACTCGCGATTGAATATTGCCTGTTCCGCTTTTGCCAAGAATCCGTCTGCCTCCGCGACCGTTGTGCGCGCGGTCTCGTGGCGTTCGTCGCGATCCTTGATCAAACGCTGCGCGTCCAGCAGTTTCGTCTGCGCGGCAGGCTCCAACTTATCGGCCTCACTCGCCTTCTGGTAGGCCTCCAGCGCCGCTTCAAGATTGTCTTCCTTCAACGCTGCATCGCCCACGCTCATGTAATACTCCGAGATCCGCTGAGAGACTTCACGGTCGCCCGGGGACGAGGCAAGGACGGCGCCATACTCTTGCATGGCCCGTTCGAACTTGCCCGCATCGTAGAACATGTTTCCAATCTGCTTCTGCAACTCGGGAGTCAGGGCATTGAGTTCCGACAACTTCTTGTAGGAAGAATCGGCTTCGGTGTCGTTGCCTCGCTTGATGTAGAAGCCAACCGCGCTCACCGCATAGTCGCGTATCTGCGTCACCGAGGTGTTTGCCGTCGTGACTCCGCCCTTCAGGACCGTCATCATTACGTCGGCCACCGCGTTCACGGAGCGGCTGGCGTCTTCCGACAACGCCGCGCCAGCAACGCCTTTGAATCCAAGTCCGGACTTGTAGTCGCTTACGATTAGGGGCTCATTCTTCGAGGTCTCGGAACGCACCGTTGGGAAGTACGATGGTGGATTCACGGTGGCGCGTTTGTTGGTTTCCAAGCGCGCCCGATCGATGTTCTCCTCCACATCCGAGAAGTAGAGGTCGCGATAGGTCGGATTGGATTCGATCAATGGCGACGTAACGCGGGATACGAGCGCACCTAACACGCCCAACCGATAGGCGAAATAGGGATCGATCCGTTTTCCGCGCACCGATTGCAGCAAGTACATTTCCGATTCGATAGCGCCGACCGGATCCGCCTCGGCCAGCGGATTCACCTCGACCAATTCGTTGGCAGTCACGGCCGCGCCATTGCGCAGATCCCGTTCCAGCTTGTCG
>JBAZRU010000709.1:0-3877 GCA_041662805.1 Candidatus Hydrogenedentales bacterium
GGAGGCAGGTGCCCCCGTATGAGACGAGTCCCGGGTTGAAGGGCATCTTCCTGCTGAGCGGCGGTAAGCTCGAACCGCACGCCACACTCGAAGGTATACCCGACGCCGCGTTCAGTGTCTTTGAACACAAGTCGGGCGATATCTACTGGATCGCTGTCATTGGCCATGGACTCTACGAATTCGACATGAAGACCCTTCGCGGGACTCCCGTGGCCGAGCCAGAACCCGACGCCTTCAGGAATGTGTTTCAAGTTACCGCGGTGCATGACGATTGGTATGTTTTGGCGGCATCAAAAGCCGTGTTCAATGACGAGATCGAGAAACCCGCCGTTCTCTGGCGGCTTCGAGGAGGGGCGTGGCAGCGAGTACTGACGGGTCTCGGCCAATTGCCGCGCTGCATCGCCCAGTCCGATGAAGGTCTCTGGGTGAGCGCGCCCGGCGAGGGCCTGTGGTTTGTCCCACAATCAGGCGGCGACCCCGTGCTCGTGGACTGGCGTCGCGGCCTCGACGCGCGCGGCATTTATCACCTTTTCCCGCTTTCGGGCTCGACGGTCTTCGCTATCATGTCCCGGGCGCAGTGGGGGGGAAGGAACATTATGCGCGAATTGCGCTGGTCCGACTTCAAGAATCCCCTCCAGGTCGCAACGAACGTCAAGGAAGCGCGCGCATTCACTACGCCGGTGCTCGACAAAGCAGGAATGCTGTGGAGCGTTCGGCCGGAGGAACCCAAGTCCCTCGGCGCGTGGGATGGTGTCTCGTGGACAAACTATCCGCTGCCCCCTGACGTGGCGCCTCTGGCAATGCGTTGTCTTGCGCCCGACGACAAGGGGCGAATCTGGCTGTGTCAATGCAGGGAGTACAAGGGGATTAACTACGACCCCGCCAATGGTCCTGTCCATGTTTTCGACATAACCTCGCATCAGTGGACGAATCACGAATCGTTTCCTGATGCCTTGGTGGCGGAGCGCGCAAAGGTTGGCGACTTCCAACTCAATGAGGAGTACGCGTTTCAGCCCGTGTTCGGACCAAAGCAGCAAATTGCTTTCCTTGAGAATAGCGAAGACAACAAGATTCACTATTTCGACGGGAGCGGCTGGCACGAGTACGACCGCGGCATAGTGAAGACTACGGGCAGAACCAGGTCCCGCCTCGAATGGGTGTACTTCGACAACGACAATCGGTTGAGCGTGAAGGGCCATACCGAAAACAACGAAACCGGCGAGTACAAAGATCTGCTGATGACGCGTAACGACGATGACACGTGGACGAGCGCCGATGGCCCCGCCCCGACTCCAATGCAGCCGCCATCGCGCATGCTTCGCGAGCGCGCGGACTACCCTGTTCAGAAAGACGGGGAGTACATCAATTACGCGGCGGCCATCGATGCGCGTGACATCCTCTGGTACTGGTACACAAAGGACGGCCAGCTTATTCGCGGCGGACTTGGCGCGGAGGCCCCTCAGTTTCCGCCCGGCGAAGCGCATCCGTTCCGCACCATCGAGAATATCTGGCGCGCGAATATCGACCTTGCGGGAAACGTATGGTTCTTGGCCAATTCGGCGCGCGAGATGTATGTAGTCACCCCGCGCGAGCCCGCGGTCGATACGCAGGCAACCGTCACCAAAGAGAACGTCGATACCGTCCGCATCGCCATGGCCGCGCCCAACTCAGCCGAACCACGCTACGTGTGGCGGATGGACGGGGGCGCGTGGAGTATTCCTCAGAAGGATGCCGAAGTCCGGATGGCGAGGCTGAGCGGAGGTGAGCACACGTTTGAAGCCTTCGCTGTCGACGAATATCTCACGCCCGACGCGACTTCCGCCATCGCCAAGTTCACCATCGACATCGACACGGGACAACAGATAGCAGGCTGGATCGAGCAGCTTTCCTCGCCCGACTACGACGTGCGCGGCAATGCGGTCAAGGCCCTCCAACAACGCCCCGAAGAGTCTCTGAAGGCGTTACGCGAAGCGCGTCCCAAGGCCCCCGAGAGTGCGCAATGGTGGATTGACGTAGCGATCCAGCAGGTTGAGAAAGAGCTGAAGGCACCGGCCCCGCAACCCTGACCTTGCTTAGTACCGCCGGCTTCCGGCCGGCAAGGATTGCATAGGACCGATCCGTCGAATCCGACGGATCCAGTCTGTCGGGCTTTGCTTAACCGACATGTGTAACTCCTTATGTGTCAATGGTGCTCGTCTCGCGATCCGAAATGCAACACCGTTGATAAAAAAGGACTTACAACGAAAGTCCGACAGACTCGATCGGTCCTATTCCTATTCCTATTCCGCTATTCGCAGTCCCTTCATTGCGTGCACTTTCCCCAAGTGCGCATAATCTGCCATTCTGAGTACGGCCCTCTCCAACTCACTTGACCGCTTCTCACAAGTCTCTGATGTTCCCGAAGGATCCCAATACGTGGAAGACGCCACCCCAGTTTCACGCTCCCAGGCCACGCAGACCTTTGTGGCAATATTCGTCTTGCACGCCGCACTTGATTGCTATGGTGGAATTTGGCCTATCTTCAAGCACCTGGCAGACCTTCCACTTGGTTACGCGGGTTTCGTCGCCACCTCAACCACCATGGTGATGTGGGCGCTCCAACCCGCCTTCGGGCATTGGGCCGACCAAGGGCGCATGCGCCTTTGCCTGTTGCTGGGTACCGCCCTGACCTTTCCGATGATGCTTCTCGGACCGCTCGGCGATCACACCGAAACGCTCGGCACAATCCCAAGCTTCACCCTGATGGTGATAATTATGGGGATGGCGCGGTTGGGCCAGGCAATGTTTCACCCCGCCGGCGCAACCGTCTCCGCGTCTCTGACCACTAAACACCGCGCTACGTTTCTGTCCGCCTTCATCGCCGCGGGATGGCTGGGCTACGGCGCGAGTCAGACCGTGTATAGCTACACGTACTTCGCCACCGGGGGGCACACGGAACTGGCGCTGCTACCCGGACTCGTCATTTTTGGATGGGCAGCGATTCGATGCGCCCCAATTGAGCCCGAACGCCCAGCGACTCCCGCGCGCATCCACTTCGGACTTGCGCCACTATTGAAGGGCGACATGCTTCTGCTGTTCGTCGTGCTAACGCTGATGTCGGCGATGAACCAGGCGCTCTTCTTCCTGTTGCCCGAATTTCTGACGGCAAGCCACTATCCCGAGTGGGTCGTCAACGGCGGAGGACTCGTGTTTCTCGTCATCGGCGCAGGCATCGCCATGGTGCCGTTCGGCTACCTGGCCGACCGGCTCGGACAGCGGCTCGTGTTTATCGTAACCATTGTCCTTTCTGGATTGACCTACGCCGTCCTTGTGATGTATCCAACGAAAACGGTTTTCGGTCTTGCGGCACTGTGTATCCTCACCGGCAGCGTCATCAGCGCCGTGAATCCCCTTGGCGTATCGATTGCGCAACTCATGGCCCCGCGCAACATGGGTTCGGTCGGCGGCATCATGATGGGCCTCGCCTGGGCCGTGGCGGCTACCTCGCAGTGGATTGTCGGCTACTTGGCCGAGCGCCCCGGCAGCGGACCATCCGAAGCGCTGGCATGGATTGCCCTGACGGCGCCCGTCGCGGCAGTGCTAACCTTCGCCCTCCCGCGACCCGCACGCAACGGCGGCATGATTTCCGGCGCGGCTACTGGCTGAGTCCAGCTGCCATCGCCTTGAGGTCCAGGTACGCCTCATCCCATGTCGGATAGAACCCATCAAGAGCCACGGGCGCCTCGGGTGCGATAGCGAGCCAGGACTTCACATCGACGTCTTGCTGTCCCGACAGAGGGCCTTGGTACGTCCAAGCCTTGGAGGCAATGTCGAGCTTGGGCGCGGCGGCGAGCCACAGGCCGACTTGATCGGCAAGCGACACCGCAACTTCTGCCGG
>JBAZRU010000710.1:0-3845 GCA_041662805.1 Candidatus Hydrogenedentales bacterium
TAGCGCGAAATCGTTATACGATTTCCCAGCCTTTGCGGTACTGTTTCGTGACGAACGCATTGGCTTCGGGGCAGTTCGTGACCTTCATGTTCGGGCCGTCCCAATCCAGCTTTTTGCCGGTGCGCAGGGCCAAGTTGCCCAGGAGCACGATCTCGGTGAAGGGACCGGAGTAGTCGAAGTTCGAGCACGCGGGAGCGCCGCCTTTGCAGGCCGCGATCCAGTTCTTGTAGTGGTCTTCCTCGGGGATGCGCTCCAGCGTCTTCGGCGGGGCTTTGTAGTCTTTCATCAGGGAAATGGGGTGCAGCGTCGGCTTTTCGCCGTAGCAGTGCGCCGAGATCGCGCCCTTCTCGCCGATAAACAGCGAGCCGTTGTCGCCTTCGCCGAGGACCTCATCCGCAGGGGTGTTTGCCGGACGCGGGGGCATGTTGCCTCCGTCGTGCCAGAAGAGGGTAAGGGCGGGCATATCGCCGCGGACGGGGAATTCGTACTTGATGATGGACTTGTTCGGGGCCTGTTCGGTCGTGATGCCTTCCTGCGAAACGACTTCGACGCTGGTCGGATGGCCGAGCTTCATGGCCCAGTTTGGCGGATCCATGATATGGCAGGCCATATCGCCAAGCGCGCCGCAACCAAAATCCCACCAGCCGCGCCACACGAAGGGGTGGTAGCAGTTCTTGCCTGTTGCCGGGTGCTTGCTTACGAATGGGCGGTCAGGCGCGGGCCCTAGCCACACATCCCAGTCGAATCCCTCGGGTACCGGATCCTTGCCGTCGGGCCGGTTGAGACCTTGCGGCCAAATCGGGCGGTTGGTCCAGCAGTGGACTTCTTTCACCGCGCCGATGGCGCCGGACCAGATCATTTCGCACAGGTCGCGGACACCGTCGCCGGAGTGACCCTGGTTGCCCATCTGGGTGGCGACCTTCATTTTGCGGGCGGTCTCGGCAAGCTTGCGGGCTTCCCAAATCGTGTGCGTGAGGGGTTTCTGCACATAGACGTGCTTTCCGGCCAGCATCGCGCCCATGGCGGCGACGGCGTGAAAATGGTCGGGGGTCGAAACGGTGCAGGCGTCGATGTCTTTTTGTTTGTCGAGCATGACGCGGAAATCGCTGTAGAACTTCGCATTCGGGTACTTCGCGGCCATCTGCTTCGTCTGATTGCGGTCGGCATCGCACAGGGCGACGATGTTTTCCGAGGCGCACCCCGTCAGGTCGGCAACGCCTTTGCCGCCCGAACCGATGCCGGCGATGTTCAGCTTCTCGTTGGGCGACCGGGTGCTAATCTTGGCAGGGGCCTTGCCCTTCTGGCCCAGGGTGCTGCAGCCCGCGGTAATCGCGACCGCGGACCCCGCAAGGAACAGGCGACGTGAAATCTCTGGTTTCTTCATGGTGGGACCTCTCTTCGTGAACATGGAATATGGTTGCGACTAGCCCCGATGTCGCGGTCGGTGATTTCGCGCCATGGCCGCGGCAGCGCTACGAGGGCAAGACAGGGACACATGCGCCGTGTTTCGCATGCATCCGAGCATAGAGCATAGAACAATCGGGGAGGAGGTTCAACGAGAATTCGCGGGGCACTATCGAAGCAGAATCTCGCGCGCCATCGCCTGCGCGCGGCTACATCTCAATAGAATGTCGGTTCCAGTTCCGTTGGCAGCCATTCGCTTCCGATGCGCCGGAACGAAAACTCATCTCCGCGTCTATTGCCGAACCTCCCCGTGAGATATCCCTGTTCAACGCGCACCCAGGAGCACGTGTTCGCCGCCGCCGGCAAGTTCGTGGGCATGGCGTCCAGGGCGATCACGTACTCGATCAAATAGCACGTTTCCGTCATGCGCTGGGCATGCGTGTAACTTGCACTTGAGGCAGGGGCCCACGCCTTCTTGCGAGCCCCCTCGCGTAGACGCTTAAACGCTTCCACACTCTTTTCGCTACCGAGATACCCCAAGCCTACACAGGCCATCGCGCGCACCCCCCGGGACAACGTGGAGTCCACGGCCCACTTCTCGAACAAAGGGACCGCGTCGTCGCCAAACTCGTCCGCAATAGAGCGGACCAAGGGCATGGCGCGATCCGGCCATTCTTCTCCTGAGTTCGCGAGTTCGCGGGAAAGCTCCATCAGGTTGCGCTGTGCCTCCGCGGCAACAGCCTTGTCCCCGTGTGGGTTCGGAACAGCGTAGGGAACGGGCACATTGCTTTCCGTCTCAAGCACCTTTTCCATAGGCTCCTGAGCGCGTTGTTTCGCATCGAAGTTCTGCAGAAAATCCTCCAGAGACCGCTTCAGGCTGGGATCGCTTTCGCTCTCGGTAATCTTGCGCAACGCCGCCACATAGGGAGTGCTTGGCTCTTCGTAGACGTACCACTTCAGAAAGAGGAGTAGATTCTCCGCGTCAACGGGATTGGCGAGCAATTTGTCGACCTCCCGCGCCATCGCAGCGGGATCCTCATCAAGGACCCCCGCCAACAAGGACGCGAGAAGTTTCTGCTCGGATTCGGTCAATGGACTCCCCGACAAGGCGGCGATGGCTTCGTGATAGAAAGGCATCTTGTCCGCGGGTCGCCCCCGGTGAATCAGGCTGAGCACTTGTAACCGGTACTCCTTCCAAAATGAATCGTTGTACATCCGTTCCAGGACGGGCATCACGCGGCGTGGGCCCCACGTTTCCATTTGCTTGCGAATCGCGTAGTCGCGGTTCTTACCGATCCACGACCCAGGCGGGTAAACGATCAGCTTCTCGATAGGGGGAGAGAATCCCGGCGTGATATGCCACTTCCAACCCGGAGGCGGTATGGTATCCGGCGACGAAATTATCGCAGATGGAAAACCTGCCCAGACAGCGCTAACACATGCCGCCATCGTTAAGAGACTCACAAGCAGTCGTTTCATTGGCGCCCCCGAACAATTGTCCACTCGGGAAGTTCGTCTAATGGCCGCGATGCCTTCCCCTATTTTGACTTCGCGAGGATGGCATCGACCTCGCTGTGGATCTTCTCGCAAATGTCTTTGCGAACGGCCTCGGGAATCTTGTAGTGCTGGGTTTGCTCTAGCAATTCGATGGTGCGCAGGGCGACTTGGTAGGCGAAATCGTGGACTTTCATGGCAACTCCTAATCGAGGATTCATCCACAGATGGCACAGATTTCGCAGATGAATACAGAACAATTCACATTGAAAATCATATTGAAAAGAGAGCGTCCGAGTCTCTGCCGTTCACAACTCGTGGAACTGATTGTCTTGATTCAATTCTCGCTTATCTGTGTCATCTGTGTCATCTGTGGATAGAACCTCTTGGTCTTCAGAAGAGTTCTCTTTGCGCGGGGGTGGTGCGCGGGGACTCGTTCATGATTTGCAGCAGGCGCGCCGGATCGAATGTATCTCCTTCGACCAATGGCAACGCGCCTTCGCGATAGAGGGTCTCCCCCATTCCGCCGTCGTCGTCGCCAGGATGCACGAGGACCGGCTTGCCTTGGGCGAGGCCGCAGCGTCCCGCGCGGGCGCTTCCACCGGCTTTGCGCGGCTCGATTACGCAGACCATGTCGGCAAAGGCGCTGATCGTGGCGTTGCGGGTTACGGCATTGACCGTTTGCCACGGCGACGACAAGGGGAATTGGCTAACCAGCGTGAGGACGCCGCGCTCCAGTAGATCCGCGACAGCGGGCGCGGGGTAATTCAGCATGCCCATGGGCAGGATCATTACCGTTTTTCCGCCGGCTTGGGCCGATTCGTTGTGGGCGATTGTATCGACGCCTTCCGCGCCGCCGCTGACGACGGTGATGCGCGCTTCGCCGAAGGTGCGAGCGCATTGGGCGGCGATGATTGCGCCGTGGGACGACACCTTTCGCGCGCCGA
>JBAZRU010000711.1:0-3871 GCA_041662805.1 Candidatus Hydrogenedentales bacterium
TACAACGACTCCTCGATCAGCCGCCACAGCCGCCCCAGGAAGTCCGCAAACGCGCTTGTCTCCCATTTGACGCGGCCGTTCCAATACAACTCGCGCATCACGCGATCCCTGTCCGCCGACTTGAGGCACACGCTCTCGTCAAAGACTTTGTCCACCTCCGAGGGAAGGTCCGCATGCCGCCCTCGCACTTGTGACAACGCCATGTAGCTTCCCTCAAAGTCGAAGTTGAGCCGGCGCGCCGCGGCCTCGGCGATTAGCTTCACAGCCTCGTTCTGCTCCTCGGAGTCACTTGCCACCGCGTCGAACTGATACGAATCAAGCAGGCGCTTGTGCGCTTCCCTTCGATACGTGCCGAGGATGATCGACCCTACCGAAAGCGGTACAACACCGCCGTTGCCTTCGCTCACATGCAGCACCTGGCAGCGCTCACGGAAACGTTCGATGCCCGCCACCATCAACGCAGTGTTGCAGGCGGGAGTTCCTCCCGTGCACAGAAGGTAGACTTTGTCTCCATGCACGTACGAGTGACCGAATACCTCCGCACGATACAAGGTCATCATCCGGTCGTAGAGATGGGGTGCACTTCGAATAGGGACTACCGTCGCGCCCTTTGCAACAAAGTCCTGGCGACTACTCAGAATCAGGCGGCGCATTATTTCAGCACATGGGATAGTGTCTCCAGGGCGGAAGCGCTCATCCTCCTGGTTTGTGCCCACGAGAATGACCCGGTTTATTTTTGTGCCACCGTTTGCGGATACGATGAACTCCATCGCAGGGTCCAGCATGGGCATGGAGAGGTGCTTCCCAAGCTCCACCATTTCGCGCAAGACTCTTTCAGCCTCCGCGCGTAGCGCCACCTTATCCAGCGGTTTTCCGTGAAGATGAAGGTCGCGCTGACCGACATTCGCGATTAGACAAATTTCAATCGAAGGCAAATCCAAACTCCTCACAAGCTCGCAGAAGGCTCCGTACCGCAAACAAGAATGGCCCACATCCACCAGCGCACCCGCAGACGTAGTCTCCCCCAATTACTGGCACAGCGTACGGCACAAATCCGCGGGGGTCAAGCAACAAGAGTGGGGGAGGCAGGCACCTTCATGTGGGCAAGGCGGTCCTGTCCACTCACACTAGACTTCCGGACTGATGGCCGTCGAATTCTTCATCCCCTCGCGTCGGGGCGGTCCGCAATACACCCAGGCTTATTTAAGAAGTTGATGGGATTCCTTTTCCTATCCCCTCGCAACGGGACTTCAAGCTACTAGGATGGATTCCCAAAAGGTACGACACTCTTATCCCCTCGCGTCGGGGCGGTTATGTCTACTCGGACAGCAACTCTACGACGAAGAGATTAGGGACCAATTTCTATCCCCTCGCATCGGGGCGGTCATGTCTACACTGGGTGGCACCGTTGGCATTCAATGGCTTGTTTAAGCTTCTATCCCCTAGCGGCGGGGCGGTCGTATCCGCCGTTGTCTCATAGCTTCTTTCTCACGCCTGAGACCGGGGTGACACGCTCCAGGCTCGGCAAGTCTACGCCATCTCCCAGTAACGCCTTGAGGCGCGTGAGGCACTCGCAAAAATGAAACAGGCTTTCGAAGGTCCACGCGTCGCTCATCAGCACGAGGTTACGGATTCTCTCCTTGTCCCATGTCTTTGTCCACTGCAACTCCTTGCCTTCCCAGTTCTTCTTCATCTTGTGGAAGTACTGTTGGTAATATTGAGGGTCTTTGACGACGACGAGGACGCCGTAGTCGTAGTTTCCGTTGATGGTGTTCAAGCCGAACGAGACCAACTCCGCCGAGAAACTGGCTGTGTTTTCCTCTTCGATGAACCAGTGAAGACCCGGGTGCTGATGGAAGATGGCGTCGCAATGGACCTCATCCTGCAAGTCCTCTGCTTCCTTGAGGTCGAACAGCTCCTCTCCAAACTCGCGAAAGACCGCATGCCGTAGACTATGTCCGCCCTGAAAATCCGCGTTCGTCGGCTGATGGAAGCCTTTGGGAATCAGCGCCAGCTTATTTCGTCCATCGGCGACTTTCACAGAACGTGTCTGCAGTGGAAACTCGTACTCGTCCACAACCCGGCCATCCGCCGCGGTGTGTTTGCGCCCGGTATTGAACGCCATCAACACGCCGAATCCTCCGCAGCACAACCAGTTCGAGGGTTGCGAAAAATCGACATCTCGCGGCAAGACTTTGTTTCGCAGCAGGTCTCCGCTCCGACGCCACGTGTTGAACCGCCCTCGCAGGCTCTGGTCCCTGCACTGGGGGACTTCGTCGCACAACTCCTCAAACAACAAGCTGCTCGACCGCGCATATTTCAGGAACCCGTTATACACGCTTCCCGAGAAGGTCAGCCCCGCTCGGTCCAGGGCAACAAGCCGATAAAGCGGTTTGTCGTCGATTCGGACGCCCTTGCTTTTGACTCTCGCGAACAGCGCCTCTCTTCTATCGAGAACATACTGCTTGCTTCCGTACAGAGGGTCGAAGGATTCCGTCTCGTGTTTGCACGGCATCCGCAGACTTTCCAGGGGCGCGTTGATCTGGCAGAGATCTGCGCGCGTAAGGATGCTGCTCACCATGGTGCTTCCTTCGGCACAGAGCAAGTAGAACTCAAAGTTCGAAGGGTGAGGTCCGTAATACTCGTGCAGCCACTCGGCTATCTCGACGTTCGAGACAGGAGCATCCGCTGCCGCCGGGCTTTCCGCAGTACGCGCTGCCACACGCCACTGTCTTGCTTTTCGTACCAGGGACCTTCGTGCGCGCTTAAGCAGCAAGTGAAAGCGCTTCCAGAGGAAAATCATGAAGATTACCGCTATTGGGAAGCCGATCCCCTTAATGATGTCAATGCGGGAAACCCCAAGACGGTTCGCAACAGTGTCGAGAATACCAGTGATGAGATCCATGCGAATCGATTCCGCCCCCTTCTGTCCCCCATGGCTTCCCAGCACGGGTGACGCGATCGCCCCCTCTCGCGTGGTCTAACCAACCTGCAAATACGCTGCGATTCTCATATAGTCAGGCGGTGGTTTTCAACGACGGTGTTGTCCAAGCAACGCGCGATGCGCCCCATTACGCATAGAATACGCGATGCCGCGTGTAACGGGGTGTATGAGTAGCCGTTCACTCGGAGGACGGTCTCTTCGGTTTCGGACAACATCAGAGGATGCGCAGCATGGAGATGGGGCATTCCCGGTCTGTAAGCAAGAAGGTGGCCTTGCCCGCGCTGCTTGAGTCGCTGTCCACGATTTTGTTGGTGCGTCCATGCGTCTCCTCTGAGTACGACGAGTTCACTTCCGGATTTGCAGTAGAGGAGTTTCGGTGGTTGCCGACCGAGCAGGCAGAAACCGCCCGGGGGCGTTGGGAGTTTTCGCATCGTTGGGACTATGACGATGGCGGGCATACGGTTTCGGGTGGAAGCTTTGACGCGCGTCTCGAGCGCCTGGATATGAGCCGACCTTTCCCGCTCACGGAATCATGGAAGCCGATCAGCAGCATGCGCTCAGGCGAACAGCAGACGCTTACGCTGCGTGGGCGAATAGTTCGGGGCAAGTGCTACATGGACGCCGCGACTTACCTTCATTGCACAGGCGCGGATGGCTCGGAGGCAGGCAGGAATGCCTCCGCATGGTTGCGTGCAGGCATACACATCGTCGGAAAGAAGAGCGCCTGGACATCACCCGAAGGTCCCGGCATACCGCTCAAGCTCCAGGCGGTGCGACCGGTCGAGGTGTGGCGTGAGTCGCGCTCGCGCGAGCAGGGAGCGGAACGATTGTGGGGGCGGTTGCACACGTCGTCTACTTGCCTGCTCGAATCGTTCTCGTTCCTGCCTCCTAAGCGGTACCTCACGGGCAGATTCGGTTCCTGTCCAA
>JBAZRU010000712.1:0-3850 GCA_041662805.1 Candidatus Hydrogenedentales bacterium
TGACGTTCACGCGCAAGGCGAGGCTGTTTATTTTTTGCGACAAGGCGGCTTACTTTCAACGTTCCATCTCAAACGCGCGTTTCTGCGCGTTTCCGAACGGGAGTGTCGTGATATCACCCTGGGCTTTGGAGGAGGACCGCGATGGGAAGATCTCGTTGGACATCTATCTGACGCATGAACTGTCGCACGCGTTGCTTCTTCAGCAAACGGACCTGTATCACGCATACAAGTATCCCCACTGGCTTCGCGAGGGAATCGCCACCTACAGCGCCAATCAGATGGGGACTTCATTCTATCCGAGTAAGGAAGAGACCTATCGCCTAATCCGCCAAGGCAATTTCATGCCGCCCGAAGACTTTCAGACCAGCATGGAGGACAAGGTCAAGATTGATGTGGAGTACAAATCTCCTTTCTTCTACTCCGAGTTCGCGTGCATGGTCGACCGATTGGTCGAGACTCAGGGAAAAGAGAAGTTTCTGGTGTACATGAAGAGGTTGCTCAAGGATTCCGACAATGAACGTGTGTTCCGAGTGGTCTTCGGAAAAGAGTTCGAGGAGTTTGTCGCCGAGTTCAAGGAGGCAGTTTCGAAAGGAATGCCCGCTTAAGCTTATGCTACTCACACTGGAGCAAAGGGCGTCCTCTGGGACCCTTTCGCCCCTTTGGTCATTTTGCGCAAGAAGTGGTTTTTTCGGCCACGTAGCGGCTGCGGCGTGCTGGAGTCTACTATCTCGAAAGGGAGTTTGTTTCTCGGAAGTCCTTTTGTATCAATGATCGCAGTGAATGGGCGTGCTCGGGCACGAAGGTTGCTGACGTAGTTGCATGCACGAGATTGACTTGTGCTCGGTCGAGCGGGAGAACGTGAAATGGGGAAAGAACGGTTCTACTCTCCGGAGGAAGTCACGGCCATCGTGGCCAACGCGCTACGGCGGCATCGCGACAGCGAGGCTATCAGTCACGACGTGCTCTTGGAGACGGCGGCGGAGTTGGGCATTCCGCGACACGAAGTCGAAGAGGCGGCGCGGCATCTGGCCACGGAACTCGATATGGACCTGGCCGCCAAAAAATGGCTGACGAGGCAACGCCGCGAATTCCATAACCACCTTGTTTCTTATGGGATTGTAAATGCGTTTCTGATGATCGTCGATTTCACCATGTCCGGAGGGGTGTGGTTCTACTGGTGCCTCGGTGGTTGGGGTATCGGCCTCGCGTTTCATGCCTACAGCACCTTCTTCCCCGACCCGGAAGAGGTCGAAAAGGGCGCGCGAAAGATCCTGGTGAAAGAGCGCCAGAAGAATCGCGTGATGGATATGTTCGGGTTGGGCGAACGATAAGGGTTCTATGGGCCGGGGACGGCAACCAGCAAATGGCTGGCCTCAGTCCTGGAAACACAACGGCGGCGCGGAGCAGTGAGCTCCACGCCGCCGATTTCGTTACGGTATTTGCTTATACGGTCTCGGGTACCACGTACGGTTCGCGGTACTGGCGAGTTAGATACTGCGATGCCTCGTCGTCTCCAACGATCTTCTCGGTGGCCGGGTCGAAATCGAAGGAACGGCCGACGCGGGTTGAAATCAGTCCCAAGTGGCACAGGGCCGAGGAGCGATGTCCCTCTTCAATCGGCGCATTCAGCAGTTCCGGCTTACGCTCGCGAACTGCTTGGATGAAGTTCGCATAGTGGTCGCCGCCTTCATCGCCCTTTTGTCCTGGCTCTCCCTTGTCGCCCTTATAGATCTGGTAGGACGAATAACTGTCAATGACCATGTAGCCGTCCGACCCATAGAAGAGAATGCCGATCTTGGCGCCCTTCTCGTCGTTGGTATCCCACGCGCGTACTTCAAACTCCAACATCCTTCCCTTCGGGCCGTCATTGGGGTAAAAGAACGAAGTCGTGATGGTATTGGGCACTTCCTTGTCGTCGTCCCACAGGAACATGTGTCCCATGCCCGACACCTTCGAGGGCAGGCCCACGCCAAGACCCCAGCGCGCAACGTCCATTTGGTGCACGCCCTGGTTGCCGATATCGCCGTTGCCGTAGTCCCACATCCAGTGCCAGTTGTAATGGAAGCGATTCGGATTGAACTCATGCACCGGCGCAGGGCCAAGCCATCTGTCGTAATCGACGCCTGCCGGCACCGGGCCGTTCGGCTTCTTTCCGATGTCGCCACGCCGCTTGTAGCACAGGCCGCGCGCCAAATAGACTTCACCGATGGCGCCTTCGCGAAGGAGCTTGACGGCTTCCTGAATACCCTTGCTGCTTCGGATTTGCGTGCCGTGTTGCACGATGCGTCCGTACTTGGTGGCAGCCTCGACCAGCTTGCGCCCTTCGAACACGTTGTGGGAACAAGGCTTCTCAACATATACGTCTTTGCCCGCCTGACAGGCCCAGATCGCCGCAAGGGAGTGCCAATGATTGGGAGTCGCGATCGAGACGATATCGATTTCCTTGTCGTCGAAAACGCGCCGCATGTCCGTCTCGAACTTCGGCTTCTTCCGCGGCGTCGCAGGCGGCTTGGGATTTGTGAAGAAAGCTTCCGCTCTCGGCTCAAAGAGGTTTTCGTCGATGTCGCATAACGTGACCACTTCTACGTTTTCTTGGGCCAAAAAGCCCTGAAGGTGATCCTTGCCTCTGCCGTTGATTCCTATGCACGCCACGCGCAGGCGATCGTTCGCGCCTGCCCATGCCGTGCTCGACGCCGCCAAGGCGCCGATGCCGGCCACCGCCGTGCCTTTCATAAATGACCTTCTCGATACCGTGTCCATGGCTCTCTCCTGGGTTGCTCCACGCCGGGGCGGGATTTTGTACATGTGACCCTTCATGCTACCCCATTTGGAGAGACGGACGCTACCTCGGGTTGGCCCAATGCCACAGGCCCTGGAAAGGTAGGGCGCTTTCGCCGAAAGCGCCGTCTTGCCACCACGGAGAAATGGATGCCCGGATCCACCCCGCTGGGTGTTCGCCCACGCTTCGCAAAGGACTTGACAGAATCCTACGCTGTGTAGTAGATTGTAACTACGATACGTAGGAGGTTGATGCCGTGACAAAGCCCGCGCAGACCAGTCAAGCCGAGTTTACCGTATTGGAGTCGCTGTGGGATGAGGGAGAAGGAATCGTTCGGGACATCGCTGCCCGGTTGGAGAAACGGGGACACGCCTGGGCCTACACCACCGTTCAGACCTTGCTCAATCGCCTGGAGGGGAAGCGGTGCGTCGAGCGTGACGTGAGTGGCGCGGCGCATGTGTACCGGGCGCGGGTCTCGCGGGAGGATGTGCTGGAGCAGCGCCTGGCGGAACTGGCGGACCAGTTGTGCGACGGGGCGTCATCGCCGTTGGTGATGACCTTGGTGCGGAATCATCGGTTCAGCTCGCAGGAGATAGCAGAATTACGGAGTCTGTTGGATAAGGCGGAAAGCGCAGGACAGGTCGAGCCGGGTGGAAAGCGTCGCATAGGAAAGTAGCGCTTGAGCTATTGACAGGCCGAAGAGCCGGCTGGAAGCCGGCGGTACACCGAAAAGGCTCGGACTAAATCAACAGCTTGAGTATGGAAACGATGCCGGCGTTGCCGGCTGGGAGGCATAGGGATGTACTGGTGGCTGATTCAACATCTGGTCATTGTGACCCTGCTCGCCACGCTGGTGCTTGTGGCGGGGCGCGTGTTTCGGTTGAGCCCGGCCGTGCGCCATGCGCTCTGGGTGGTCGTGCTCATCAAACTCATGATGCCGCCGGTGATCGTGTGGCCGTGGGCCATGCCGCAATACGACGCAGTTGCGGAGTCCGCGCCCGGCATGACAACCATCGTGGACGTATCGGAGATCGCACTTAAGCCGGGGGATGCCGCAACTCCTGTTAACAC
>JBAZRU010000713.1:0-3847 GCA_041662805.1 Candidatus Hydrogenedentales bacterium
GTGGAGGCGAATACGGCGGCTGCGCCCTTCGCGTTGGACTCGGAAAGCGCTGTCTCTGCGGCTGATAACGCGGAAAGCCAATGGGCGCTAAAGACAGCCGCCGCGCAACAGGTCGCGACGGGCGGCCGGCCCGCGGTTCAATTGGATGTGACGCTCGCGCGAGGAGATCTACTTGCGCAGTTTCACGTGTTGGCGTTTCCGGGCACGTCGATTCTACGTCAATGGGTGGAGCTTGAGAATACCGGCGCTCAACCGGTTGGGCTGAAGTCGCCAACGTCGGCCTGCCTCCGGTTGCGGGGCGACGACGCCACTTCTTACGTGCACTGCTGGATGGCCGGTGGATACGCCCAACCCGATCAGGGAAAGCTGTACGAAGAACCGATCACGTCGCCGTATAGTCGCGGTTTCTCGGGCTATGGAACGAGTAATCTCGTCCCATGGATGGCCTTCCACAGGGACACAGGACCCAAGGACGGTCTGTTTCTCGCCCTGGAATACTTGGGCAACTGGACGTTGGCGGTCGATCATGTGGACGCCGGTCCGCTCATGGCTAAATTCGATATCCAGGACATGAAGTCCTACGCCCTCCAACCGGGTCAGCGATTGGAAATGCCGTGGATCACACTCGGCGTCTTCCGCGACGGGCTGGACAACATGGCCGCGTCGCTCTATGAATGGCAATACCAATACCTTTGGGATTACACAAACCCGGAGTTCTACGCGCGTTCGCGATGCGCCACGTGGTGGTTCTTCTGCTCGCGGAATCTTCAGGAACAGTTCACGGCCCGCCTGGCCAAACTCGACATGAGCACTACCGACGCGATGCGTACGATGGGATACGAGATACTCTGGGACGACGCCGGGTGGTCTTCGCATCCCGGCGAGGGGACGCCGCCCGATGGCTACGGATCGGTGTTTTCGCAGACGTACGAAGGTCCCAACTTCGCGCTCACGCAGCAATACACGCAGAAGATGGGCATGCGCTGGCTCTTGTGGTTCGCGGGCCGTCCCTCGGCAGGCGTATTGAGCAGCAAGATCGGCGCGTGGGGCGACTTCGAATGGCGCACCGACGGCGTGGGATTTCCAGACCTGGCGGCCGACAAGAGTTTCCGTGCCGAGGTGAAAGGCTTCTTGGAGGCGCATCCGGAGAGTTCCTTTCACACGTGCAGCGGCGGCAGCACATACGCGCATACGTTCGAGATCGGCGGGCGTTTTTCGAGTTACAACTACCTGAGCGATCTGGGGCGCGGCCCGAATGTGAATCACTACTTTTCCTACCTGGAACCGCCGGACCGCTGGGGAGACATGACCGTCTCGTTGGCGTCTATCTACGGGAAGAAGGACGGTTCCGTCACGGGGATGATCGAGTATATGGCTGGACGGAATGGCGCAACACCGAAGCCCGAGGATTTGCGATACGCCAAGGAAAGCGGCCGTGGCATGCTGACCGCCGTGCCGAGCCCGTACTGGGGACGGCTTCTGGCTGAGGATGCCGAGCTGGCGCGCCGCGATATGGAATTGTACCGCTACTTCAGGGAACAAGGTTTGGCGGGACGATGGAGCTATGCCTTCCATCCGACTGTTCAAGGGGATCCCGAGTACTACTACTTCCAGCGGACGAGCAATGACCGCCTCAAGGCCTGCGTCATTCTCACACACCGCGCCGAGAACCCGGTAGTGGTTCATCCTCAAGGACTCCTCCCCGAGGCCAAGTACCTTGTCGGATTCGATTCGACGCAGGCCACGACAGAGCGGACAGGCGCCGACCTGATGGCCAACGGCATTGCTATCGACGATCAGCCCGCAGGCGAATTGATCTATCTGAATCTGCCGAATCGTCCGCGCAGCGGGCAGGACAAGGTTCCGCCGCAGTCGCCGGGCCGTGTGCTTGTGCGTCACGAGACCAACATTGGCCACCGGGGCATTGGCGTCTACTGGTCGCCCGGCGCGGATGACAATTGGATCAGTTACTACGAAGTCCGGCGCAATGGAGGCGTCCTCGATAAGGTTGCCTTGGGCGACTACTATTTCGATCATGCCGCGGGCTGGAACATCGCTCGCGAATACGCCGTGCGGACAGTCGACGGCGACGGCAATGGAAGCGAGTGGCGAGTAGCGGAGCCTGCCACCGACGAACCGGCGACATTCGCCGCGCTCGGCGGCCATTTTCCCGAGGCAGGTCACGATGCATGGAGCGCCGAGACCACTACGGACGGCCAGGCCTTAACGCCCATGTCATGGGTGCCGCCAGCCGGCAACCCGGCCGCGGACTTCGGCGGCACACCGCATCAACGCGGTGGTGTCGAAGGCTATTGGGAGAGCGACGGCGGCGCGCGTATTGGGCGAGGTTGGCAGCAGGCCTCGCCAACGGACGTATGCGTGCGCACGTGGACCGCGCCCAAACCCGGAACGCTCCGCATCACGGGGCGCGCGATGCGCGAATACTATCACCGCAGTCTCGGCGGTCCGCTCAACGTCAAGATCCTCCGCGGCCAGGAGAAGATCTGGCCACAAGAAGATTGGGCCGCCGTGGCTGTCGGGGATCTGAATGGAGTCGCGCACGACATTCGGTTGGATGCCGCCGCAGGCGATGCCATTCGGTTTGTGCTCGATAAGGGAAGCGTCCCGGAACACGATCTGATTGCGTGGATGCCGACGATTGTCTATGAAGAGGCACAGCCTTTGACGCCGACGCCTACGGTTGTACGCATTCTTTGTGGGGCCGCCGCTCCATTCACGGATCGTTGCGGCAACGTGTGGGGAGCCGACCAGTACTTCGCGGGAGGCGAACCCACTTCAACGGCGGAGGCCATCGAGAACGCATCGCCCACACAAGACGATCAGACGCTGTATCAAAATGGCCGTGCGGGCAAAGACTTCTCGTATTCCATTCCCGTCACCACAGGACTTTACGCCGTGCGGTTGAAGTTTGCCGAGCCCAAGCATACGTTCATGTTTGAACGGCCGATCCACGTGGATATCAACGGCGAGCGCATGCTGACCGGCTTCGACATTGTTCAGGCGGCAAAGGGAACGAAGCGCGCTGTAGAGAAGACGTTTCACAATCTCGTGCCGAACGCAGAGGGCAACATTGTGCTGCGTTTCGCCACGGTGGAGAGTCCTCTGGGGACATCCGACAACGCAATGGTGCAAGCCATTGAGCTTTTGCCTGAGCAGAAGCCGGTCATTCGGATCAACGCAGGCAGCGACGCCGCGTTCGTCGACTGGAACAGTCGTGTTTGGTCCGCGGACGCGGGCTTCGAAGGTGGAGCGACGCTCACGTCCGCCTCGCCTGTCGTGCATGCGTCGCCGACGCTGTACGATCAGGAGTTGTATCGCACGGCAAGGTCGGCCAAGACATTCAGCTACACGGTTGCCGCTACGCCGGGCCTGTATACGGTACATCTGAAGTTCGCGGAGTTGTGGTTGCCCGCGCCGGGCCAGCGGCCTATGAACATCACCGTCAACAGGCGGCTTGTGCGCGAGTCATGGGACCCGGCCACGGCAGCGGGCACTGTTGGAATGGCCGCCGACTTTCGCGTCGAAGACGTCACGCCCGACAAGGATGGTCATATCGTCATCGGTCTCCAAGCAACGGGGGCCAACGATGCCATCCTGCAAGCGATAGAAATCGAGTAGCCAACAACCTTTGGAGTATTCCCATGCGTCTCCTATCGAATGCCCTGTTATGTGGGGTGCTGCTGACGTGCTTGCCTATAGCCATTGCCCGTGCGGAAACACGCGACACGATCGATCTCGATGGCGTGTGGAATTTCGCCACAGACCCCGACAATCGCGGCGAAGCAGAGAAATGGTTCGAACCGTCGGCGAAGCTGCCTGCGATGCC
>JBAZRU010000714.1:0-3844 GCA_041662805.1 Candidatus Hydrogenedentales bacterium
AACCATAGATGTTCGAATCTGGCTCGTTGTCACGCTGCGGGCTATTTGGTTTCCAAAGCGGTCAGCCCACTGAATGAACGCGTTGTCGATGCCCTTCTCCACGGCTTGGGCGAACATACCCATGTCAGTCCTCCTCCTTTAGCAGCAGCTCGGTCCACCGCAGGGGAACACCGAGCCGGTCGTCTATAGGCTCCTTCACATCGAGGATACGGTCGCGCACCTCGTCGATTTCCTTCTTCCATGCCTCGTGTCGCCTGGTGAAGCGATGGAGGTTGTAGGCTAGGGTCCATCGCCAACGTTGCCAGCGCGCTTCCGCGCGAATGGCGTCGAGAGTGGCTCCCCGGCGGTTCTTCTGGATGAGCTGATGTTCGCGCAGATAGGTTTCCCAAATGTCGTAGAGTCTGCGCAGGAAGGCTTTCGGCAAGGGCTGTTCAGTGTCTGTGAGCATCCCCATGATGAGGCGCTGAAACGTGTGGAAGCGCCCGAATTCCTCGAAGCCGATGGACATGTCGAAGAGAGTCAAGGCGTTCTTGACGAGACCTCCTCGCTCGTACGATTTCGCGGCTTCCTCTGCGTCCTGGGCAAGGTCGGCCGCGTAGCGGAGGGGAAGATGGTCGTCGATGACGGCCACGCCGCCGGAAAGCGTAACGGACGGATGATTGCCCGTGAATTCCGCGAGACGCGCGCGCAGGTCGATGGCGAAGTCGACCGCGGCATCCCATGCGCCGACCACAAACACGTCATCGCCGCCAGAGTAGATGATGCCGACCGTGTCGCCGTAGCGCGTCGCGGTGAGGTGATTGAGATAGCCCTCGAAGAAATCCGAGAGGGCGGCGCTTAGCGAAGATACGCGGCTTATCGTGGCTTCCTTGCCAAGCCCGAGAGCGAAGAGCGCGCCAAGGTTGTCCACATCGGCACGAAACACGCCGAGCTTGCATGCGCCCAAGGACGACGCTGCCAGGTCTTCGAAGGTCTTCACATGACCGTCCTCATTGCGAGGCCAAGCCTGCGCGAGGAATCGGTAGGCGAAGATGGTGTCCGCCGGGGGGCGGAGGACCTCCCTCGCGCGGGCAGGATTGTAGCCGTTGAGCTCGACGATTTCGCGGACCCTTGGGGTGTTCGCGCCGCGCTCGGAGACGAGCCGCATCTCAAACCCGAATAGGGCGCAGAATTCGTTCAAACCTTCGGGAGTATTGGACAGTTCGGTGCGTACCAACCAGCGTGCATCGCGAAGTTGCTGACCAAGGTCGCTGTAGTGTCGGCAAACGGGACAGACCCGGTCCTCGCCAACCATGTCTTCGGCCTCGTTGCGGCTGCAGACCGAGCACTTCGTATCGGGACCGCCTTCGTCCACATACCCAAAGGCGTCGTCATAGTCGTCCGCTGCCAGGGCTGTGAGGCGCTGTGCCTTCAGTCGATTGGCTTCGAGGCTGGCCTCTCCCCACCTGGATGCAAAAGACCCTGACTTGAAGTCCGATGGCGACAAGAGGACCGCGCCGACGTGTAGGGCCACCTGGCCTTTGAAATAGGTGTGCACGTGGCGCGAGATTTCATGACCAATGCGTCCGGCATCGACGCCCAACGGCAGGAGGGCGTAGAAGCGACCGCCGCCGTTGTAGATGATGCAGCAGGCCGGCACGCCCGCCTTCTCGCAGACTTGTTCGGCACACACGTCCGCGACAAGCTGCAGGGCAAAGGAGCGGCCTCTCAGGGTCTTGGCGGCCTGCTTCGACGCGATGGTGTAGATGAAGTCCTGAATGCCCGAAAGCGTGCCACAGGCCAGCTGGCACACACCCTCGGTCGCGCGCGGGTCGCCTGGGTTGCGCATGACGGCCTGAAGTGTGCTCGCCTGGTCCTCCGTCATGGCGTCGGCAGCGAAACATGCTGCAAGCGCCGCCACGGAGCGGCTGTGGTCGTACAGATTGATATCCGGGACGTAACCTCGAATGGTCGTGGGTGTCGCAGAGGGAATTCGAGAACAATACCGTCGCATCAGAGACAGCAAGGTCTTGTGGCCAAGCGATTGCGGGTCCATGCCGGAAAGGGTTTCGAGGAAAGCCTTCCACAGCGCCTCGTAGTCGTCGGAGGTGCATCGGACTTCTGAGGAGGGCATGAACGCATTGCCTAATTCGCCATGAGCGACCAGGGGAAAATGCGTCTGCCGAAGAGCACCCGCATCCACGCCCGGCATAGTCACGTTGCCGAAGATGTTGGCCAAGCTCGCCGCCTCGGGCCGCCCTCGCGTCTGGGTGGGGTCCTCCGCCCGTTCCGCCGACGATAGCCAGTCCGCCAGCGCGATGAGCCGCGACTCACGCGAGTCGGGACTGTGGTGCATGCGAACCCACGACGCCAGCTCAGCGTCGCCGAGGTGCCGCTCGACGAAATGCGCCGACCACAGGGCATGGGCGTAGGTTCCGAAGTGGGCCTGCTCCTGTTCCGTGAATGGAGGTTCCTGCCGTGTGCGGCTCCAGAACTTCCCGATATCATGCAATAGCGCAGCCGTGGCAACTCGTTCGACGAGAGAATTCATAGAATAGACCCCACCTGCCCGTCCGCCCCGGGCGCTACCTGCATCTGCCCACGGACAGTTATTTAACCCACTTGGGTATACCCCTGCGTCGTCTTGGTTGTCAACAGCGAAATAGTAAGTGTAGGCGATACGCATAACCGCAGGCCTTAGTGGACTAAAGCGCACTGGAGAGTCTACGAGTCATTATTTGCAGGCCAAACCTTTTGTAGTGAGTTACTGCGCATAATCATGGTATGCCACAAGGATTGAATATGCGAACATGGTTCTCCTTGTATCTATTGCCTGGAGTCCGTGTCCTCCGCGTGTTGAAGTATCAACACTTTTGTGGTATATATAGGTCGAGATGTACTAGAATCGATCCATGCTTGGAATCTCGCGCTGCACGCCCCTTTCGACCCGCTCACGCGAGCTCATCAGAGGTTGGTCGCTGACATGCCTTCAAAAAGGAGATGCCCGTGCTACCCATGTATTCGCGAAACTTGATCAAGATTCGAACAAAGCGAGGCCTTACGCAGGGCGAGCTTTCGGAACGCTCTGCCGTCCCCCAACAGGTGATCAGTAGTTATGAAACGGGAACGCGCAAGCCAAAGATCGAGTACCTCGTTGCGCTTGCGAAGGCGCTTAACTGCTCTGTATACGAGATAGACAAGGACACTGCGTTAGCTCCTGTCCCATCTGAGCTAATCCCCGCCGTGTCTCGCTGGCACGAACTCTCGTTCAAGAAGAAAGGCATAATCCTTGCCGCAATACGTAAGGCAACCGAAGAATGAAGAAGAAGTATGCCGGAGGAACGATTTACTCTACGAAGCACGGGACATTTCTCGCCCAAGTCAACCACTGCTACCACAAATACAAGCTGACACTGGACACCGAGGCGCAGGCTAAGGCCTGGATAGAGATGACTGTCGCCAGGCTGGAGAGAGGTGACAAGTCAGTAGACCTCGATGTTCGAGACGCAATGCGCGCGGCGGTGATGCTGCCTCCGAATGTTAGCCTGTGTGATGCGGCCAGGGCATATTTGCTCGCGAACCCGCAAGGAGTGAAGGCGGTCACAATTGAAATTGCGGTCGCAGACTTCCTCGCCGACAAGACCAGTGCTGGGCGCCGCGGCAGAAGCCTGGAGGACCTGAAGTCAAGGACCGGTTGCCTGGCGAGAGATATGAAGGGGCGGCAGGTTGCTGATATTACAGCGAAGGACCTGCGTGACTGGCTAGACTCCGGGAAGAAATTCTCGACGAATCGCGCAAACTATCGCAGGGCGTGGTCGAACTTTTTCGGCTGGTGCGTGAGGGAGCGGCTATGCGCAGGAAACCC
>JBAZRU010000715.1:0-3843 GCA_041662805.1 Candidatus Hydrogenedentales bacterium
GCTCGCCGAGGATCACGTGCTGCAGATTGTAGAGCGAGTTGAGTCCAAGCAGCACTTCCACGTTCGCGAGGCCCAGGTCGGCGTCGAGCACGATGACGCGCGCGCCGTTGTTCGCCAACGCAATGCCGAGGTTGACGCTCGTGTTGGTCTTGCCGACGCCGCCTTTGCCGCTGGTAACGGCCAACACGCGTGCGCCGCGCTGGTGGTTCCTTACGAATTCGCGAAGTCGTTGAGCTTGATCGGCCACGGGTGCACCCTACCTTCCGTACAGAGTTCCGACGCGCGACGATCGCCCCTTCAAGAGGAGTTCGGTCACAATGTCGGGTTGCGCCAACACCAAGTCGTCGGGGACGTTCTGTCCCACGCTGAGATAACTGAGCGGCAAACCGGTTTCGGCGGTCATCGAGAACAGCGCGCCGTATCGCCGGGTTTCGTCGAGTTTCGAGTAGAAGACCGAAGAGGGGGACAGAGGCGCGAAATTCGAAACGATCTGCTGCTGATCGTCCAATTGCGTGTTCGCGGCGAGCATCAACATGATGTCGTGCGGGTCGGCCGCCACGAGCATTTCGCGCAACTCGCGCAGTTGGCCTTTGTTGAATTGGCTGCCGCCCGCCGTATCGATCAATACAAGGTCATAGGACTGGAACGCCGCGATCGCATTGGCCATGTCCTTGGCGTCGTTCGCCACGGCCATGGGAATTCCGATGATGTTCGCGAAGACCCGCAGCTGTTCCGGAGCGGCTACGCGATAGGTATCCGCCGTGATGAGCGCCACCTGCATGTGCTCGCGGACGGCGAACCGCGCAGCCAGTTTCGCGAGGTTGGTCGTCTTGCCGACCCCCGTTGCGCCAACCAGCGCAATACGGCGGCACGTGCCCGCCGTAACGGCGATCCCGCCCGACACGCGCACTAGCTTCTGCACCTCATTGGTCAATCGCTCCGCGAAGACGCGGGGATTTCGCATGATGTCGTGATCGCTGTCGCGTACCACCGCGGCCAGCAACGCCGCGGATGTCTTTCGCGATACGCCCGCATCGAGGAGCATCTTGTAGTGCGACGCGTACTCCGTCGGGACATTGGCCCCCGGCGTCTCCGCGACGAGCATCTCGATCAACTGCCGCAGGTCTCCAATTTCACGCCGAAGAATGTCTGCCACGTTGGGCGCGGGTTGCGGGCGTTTGAACGGGACGACGGGCGCGGGCGCGGCCTCCGCAACCGCCGCTCGCGAAGCGGGCAACGGAGCCGGCTGGGACGCAATGCGTTGCTGAGCCTCCGAGATCAACTGCCGGAAATAGGCCACGCTGTCGGCCACGGCCGTCTCGGAGCCTACCGGGCCACGTGCGCCGGAATCCGGAGCCGGTCGAGGCGCGGCAGCAAGATTGCTTGAAGGCGAGCTGGCGTACTTGCGTTCCGCCGAGCTGACGTTCCGGGTTTCCGTTGTCTTCCGCGCGGCCGGAGCGGCGGCAGTCAATTCCACGAGTTTCTTTCCAAGGAAACCGAGCACGCCACCCTCCCTCACGTGTGTAGTGCGAATCACCAACGCGTCATCCCCAAGCCTTCGGCGCATCAAGGCATACGCGTCGTCGAACGTGGCCGCCCTGAATCGATGAAACTCCTGGCTCATCTTACTTACTCACTTGCCCTTCGCTTTCGAGCTTCACTGCCGGATCGATCTCGTTGTACGACAGCACAACGACCTTGGGAATCTTCCGCTCCACGACCCGCCGGAAGTACCGGCGTACTTGCGCGGATGTCAGCACGATCGGTTCCTGGCCGGCCATCACCAGCGGCTGCACGGCTTGAACCGTGTTGCGCGCGATCGCGTCGGCGCGCGCCGGCTCCAGCGGGATATACTCGCCCGACTCGGCTTGCCGGATCGCATCTACCATTTCCTTCTCGAGTTCGGGCGACAGCGTGACCACGTGCAGGCGGCTTTCATCATCGATGTATTCCGCGCAAATGTGGCGGGCCAAGGCGTGCCGCGCATACTCGGTCAGGACTTCCGTGTCTTTGGTGCGCGGCCCAAAATCGGCCAACACTTCGAGGATGGGCTCCAGGTTGCGGATCGAGACGCGCTCGCGCAGCAAGTTCTGCAAGACCTTCTGCACTTCACCCAGCGTCAAAATACCGGGGATAAGTTCTTCGACCACGTTCTTGGCGCTCTCCTTGATGTGCTCAATAAGCGCCTGCGTGTCTTGCCGCGTCACGAGCTCGGGCGCATACGTCATCAGCAGTTCGGTGAAGTGCGTTGCCAACACGGCGGACGGCTCGACAATCGTGTACCCAAGCCGCTCGGCGCGGTCGCGCTGATTCGCGGCCACCCATACGGCCTTCAGCCCAAACGCCGGTTCGACCGTGGGAATGCCGCTCACCTCTTCTTCGACAATGCCGGGATTCATGGCGAGGTAGTGGTCGGGGATAATCTCGTAGCGCGCGATCTCTGCGTCGCGCAGCTTGATACGGTATTCGTTCGGACGCAGCCGCATGTTGTCGACAATGCGAACCACGGGCACGATGAACCCCATCTTTGAGGCCATCTGCTGACGGATGATCTGAACGCGCGTGAGCAGGTCGCCGCCCTGCTTGGGATCCGCCATGGCAATGAGCCCGTATCCAAGCTCGATCTTCACCGGGTCTACGACGAGCAGGGCTTCGGTGCGCGGCGGCTCTTCCTTGACTTTGGTCTGCCTTTCCTCTGCTTCTCTCGCCCTGGCGATCTCGATGTAGCGCTTCTGCCCAACGCTTGCTTGGTAGGCAAGTACCCCCAGTCCAGCCGCGACCAGAATGAACGGGATCTTCGGCATGCCTGGCACAATCGCGAACAGTGCTAGCAAGACCGCGCTCAGCCCGATCGCGCGCGGATACCGCGTCAGTTGCTTGGTGAGATCGGCGCCCAGGTTGTCCTCGGTAGCCGTGCGCGTGACGATGAGGCCCGCCGCCGTGGATACGATCAGGGCAGGAATCTGCGTTACCAAGCCGTCGCCGATGGTCAATCGCGTGTAAACTTGCACCGCCTCCACCAGGGGAGTCTGCAGCATCACCACGCCGATAAACAGACCTCCGATAATGTTCACAATCGTGATGATGAGGCCGGCAACCGCGTCGCCGCGCACGAACTTTGTCGCGCCGTCCATCGCCCCGTAGAAATCCGCTTCGCGCTCGATGGTGCGGCGGCGCTCGCGAGCCTGCTGCTCGGAAATAAGCCCCGCGTTGAGGTCCGCGTCCACGCCCATTTGCTTGCCGGGCATGGCATCCAAGGTGAATCGGGCCGCAACTTCAGAAATGCGCGTTGCGCCGCGCGTAATCACCACAAACTGAATGATAATGAGGATCGCGAAGATCACGAATCCGACGACATAGCTGCCGCTCGTGACGAACGTGCCGAAGGCCTCGATCACGGTTCCCGCGTTGGCATTCGCTAGAATCAAACGGGTCGACGCAACGTTAAGACTCAACCTGAAGAGCGTGAGGATAAGCAGCAACGAAGGAAACACGGCAAAATCGAGCGGGTGCTGGAGATAGAGCGCGCCCATGAGCACGACCACCGCCAGAGAGATGTTCAACGTCAGCAGGATATCCAACATCCACGTGGGAATGGGGATGACCAGCACAAGCAGGACCCCCACCGTGCATATCGCAAGCGCGATGTCCTGATTGCGGAAAAGGGCCGGACGCTGGTCCAGAAGCTCTTGCTGCGATGCTGCCACGCGCTAGATGCTCCCCTTCGCCTGTTGATTACTCTTCATCGCGCACCCGCCAGACTCGTCACGGTGCGCGCACGCTCGCGGCGCTTCTCTTCGCGCCGATCGATCCGATACACAAACGACAACACTTCGGCCACAG
>JBAZRU010000716.1:0-3834 GCA_041662805.1 Candidatus Hydrogenedentales bacterium
ACGATATGCGCGTGGGCCAGCCCAGGTCCAACATCCAACGAACCGCGTCGAACATGTGCACGCACATGTCTCCTACGATGCCATTGCTGTACTCCATGAACGCGCGCCACCAACCGCGGTGCGGCAGATGATCGTAGGGGCGCAGAGGCGCGGGTCCTGTCCACATCTCGTAGTCCAGGAACTCGGGTACTGGGATCGGCGCCGGATTCTCGTTGGCGCGCATGTGGTAGTAGCAGCACATGTCCACGTGGGAAATCTTTCCAAGCAATCCCGCATCCACGATGTTCTTCTTCGCGTTGATGAGGTGCGGCGTGCTTCTACGCTGCGTGCCCACTTGCACGACGCGGCTGTGCTTTCGCGCCGCGTCCAACATCGCCTCGCTTTCCCGGACATCAACAGCGGTGGGTTTCTGCACGTACACATGCGCCCCGGCTTCCATGGCCGCGATGGCGGTCAAGGCATGCCAGTGGTCCGGAGTCCCGACTAGGACGATGTCGAGGTCCTTCTCCTTCAGCATCTCTCGGTAGTCGCGGTAGGTCCGGGGCGTCTTGCCCGATTTCTGGCGCTGGCTGATCAGTGTCGCCGCTTCCGCCAGCATGTTCGCGTCTACGTCGCAAATGGAAACGACCTCGACCGGCGCGACCTGCATCAACCGGAAGACATCGCTCTTGCCGTACCACCCGGTGCCGATGACGCCGACACGTCTGACCGACTGGTTGACTACGTCGGCGGCATCCGCACCATACGCCGCCAACAGGGCCGATGCGGAAGCTGCTTTGAGAAATGCACGGCGGTTCATGATGTAGCTCATATCCTCTCCCCTATTTTGGTTTAGCATATCCTGCTCGCAGGTGTCGTGTATACTGAACCCCGGCTTCTATAGACCGGCATGACGCCCACACTTACCTTCAAATGGAGGTCTCCATGGAACGTCGGGCATTTCTTCAGGCACTGTCGCTTACAGGAGCAGGTCTCGGCTTCGCGAGCAAGACGGAGGGAGCCGAACAACAGCCAATTGCGGATGCACCGAAGAATACAGGAAAGCCGGCCTTTCGCGACATCGGATGGGTATGGGAAGGTCAGGGCATTGATCCGAAGGTGCCGCCGTCCATCTACGGCCTGGGCCAGGGAGCGCGCTATTTTGGCCTTTCACGCGTGAACTTCCTGTTTCACCCCAATGACGAACATGCCCTTCGCTTGCTGCAGGATTACGATGAAGTTACCTGTGATATCAGCAAGTGGGGCTGGGAGTGGGACGAGAACGGCCGGCCGATCTGCAAGCCCAAGAGCGACCCTGTGACGGTGCGTACCGAGGGTGAGAATGTCGCGCGTCTGGCCAAACAGTTCCAAAACGTCACCGGAGTCTATTGCGACGACTTGATGGGGCTGATGAAGAGTTCCAAGTATGGGCCGAAAGAATTCGGCGATATCCGCTCTGCAATCCGGGATCTGAATCCCAAGCTCAGTCTGTGGACCGTGGTGTACACGCATGAATTGGGGGACGTGGAATTCTGGACCGGCCTTCGCCCTCACATCGATGTGGTGACGTTGTGGATCTGGAAGCAGGAGGACATCGTCCACATGCCCGAGTATGTGGACCAATGTCGGAAGCTGTTTCCTGATAAACCCATTGTCATGGGCGTATACCTCCGCGACTATACGCACGTGGCGCCCGTTCCCGTCGACTTGGTCAAGAAGCAGATGGAAGGCATCGCCACCTTGGTAGAAAAGGGAATGCTATCCGGCTACTCGATCCTGGCCTCCGTGCTGATCGACGGACACCGCCCTCAGGCCGATGCCGTCCGGGACTTCATCGCCGCGCACTCCGGATAGCCTCTGTTCGTCTCCTTGGCAAAGACGGCGGCACTATACAGAGGGCGCTTGAACACGCGCGAGGCATGGCATAGGCTCTCTCCATCGTTCATCCGGAGATTCCGCGTGCCGTCACGGGTCGCCTTTTGGAGTCTCTTCAATGGACCCGGTGCACTTCGCTTCGCCTGCCGTCTTCGCGGCAGTGTTGTTTATTTGGCGAGTGCGTGAGAAGTACTTCCGGCGAGGAGACATACCCATGTTCAGGACACCCTCCAAGGGACTAACCCTGTTTGTCTTTTCCGTTGTGATCGAGTGTGCGGCTGTGGCCGCTCCGGCATTCCCTGGAGCGGAGGGGTGCGGCGCGATGACTCCCGGAGGTCGTGGGGGCGCCGTGTTGTTCGTAACCAATCTTGAGGATTATGTCCCCGGGCAGGATGCCCCAATTCCGGGAAGCCTGCGCGCCGCCGTGGAGGCCAAGGGGCCGCGAATCGTAGTCTTCCGTATCGGCGGCATCATCGAATTGAAGACGCATTTGGTGATACGAGAGCCGTATCTGACGCTGGCTGGACAGACCGCGCCAGGCGACGGCATATGCTTGAAGAATTACACGTGCAGCCTTGAAGAGACGCACGATGTCGTGATTCGCCACCTGCGATGCCGCCCCGGCGATGGTATAGGGGTGGAACTCGACGCCCTGTCGACGGGCGCCAACTGCAAGAACATCATTCTGGATCACTGCTCGGTAAGTTGGGGTAGTGACGAGACGCTGTCGGTCAGCGGCGCGGGACAGGATTTGATCACCGTGCAATGGTGCGTGATTTCCGAGACGCTGGACGATAGCGTTCACACGAAAGGCCCCCACGGCTACGCGACGTTGCTGCGCACCGATGGTCGCGTCACGTTCCACCACAATCTGTATGCCCACCACCGGACGCGATGCCCCCGGCCCGGCACCTACGGCAAGGATCCTGGATTGCTCCTCGACTTCGAGAACAACGTGATCTACAACTGGAATGCCCCGGCGGGCTACACCGCCAAAGACCCAGCGCGCATCAACTACGTGGGCAATTACCTCAAGCCCGGTCCAAGTACGACGGACCGATTGTACGCCTTCACTATTGGCGGCGACTCTACACGCATGTACGTAGCGGGGAATGTTCTAGAAGGGGTTGAAGGCGGGGTCGCGGACAATTGGACGCTCATAAGCAAAGCAAGCGACACACACAAGGCCAAAGTTCCCTTCCCGAGAGTCCCTGTCGCGAGCCAATCCGCGCAGGATGCGTATCGCCTGGTTCTTGAAGACGCAGGCGCGACGTTGCCAATCCGCGACGCCGTGGATACGCGCATCGTGGAGAATGTCCGCGATGGATCAGGGCAAATCATCAATTCACAGTCCGATGTTGGCGGCTGGCCCAGCTATGCGAGCGGAGAAGCGCCACCTGACTCCGACCAGGACGGAATGCCGGACAGTTGGGAAGCAAGTCATGGTTTGAACCCGGTAAGCCCCGCCGATGCGACGCAAGACAAGGACGAAGATGGCTACACGAACGTCGAGGAATTCATAAACGGAACCGACCCTGACACGTCCGACATTTCATCCCTGCATGCATTGTGGAACGGCATACAACTGCCCGCCCAATGGCCGCCTCACTACGACATCAGCCTTGAGACTGAGTCCGACGTCATGCCGGTGCCCTACTTGGAGTCCCCGCCAAGCGTCATTCCGATTGATGTAGGGCGCCAGCTATTCGTGGATGACTTCCTCATCGAACACACGGACTTGGTGCGCAAATACCACCAAGCCGAATACTCAGCCGAGAATCCGGTGTTGAAGCCCGACCAATCTTGGGAGTTGGGTCCTGAGGATGGAGGCTACGAGACTCCAACCGCAATGGTCTTCAGCGACGGTGTTTGGTGGGATCCCAAGGACACCGTTTTCAAGATGTGGTACATGGGCGGATACAATCGGTCCACCTGTTATGCCGTGTCTCAAGATGGGATTCATTGGACCAAGCCCACGCT
>JBAZRU010000717.1:0-3817 GCA_041662805.1 Candidatus Hydrogenedentales bacterium
GGCAGCGGCTTAGGCGGTGGCCTTGGCGGCGGCGGCGGTCTCGGCGGCGGTAGTGGTATCGGCGGCGGCAGCGCTCAGTTCAGCAACATCTCGCAATTGTTTTCCACTATCAGCGACGAGATGGTCGGTGAAACGCCAGCCATCATCGGGATTGCTGAAGGCGGAACAGGACTCAGCGGAACTCAATCCGGCGGTTCCTCCGGAGGCTTGAGCAGCTCCCGTGGCGGTCTTAGTGGTGGCTCCCGTGGTGGTCTCAGCGGTGGTTCCCGTGGCGGTCTCAGCGGCGGTTCCCGTGGCGGCGGACTTTCGGGCGGCCAATCCCTTGAGGGAGGGACCAGCGGCCTCGGTGGTACCTCCGGTCTGGGTGGTTTCCAGGGCCAATCCGAGATTCTGACGATTCTCGAAAATGCCATTCCGCCAGTGATCGAACCGTACTCCGGTGAAATCCTGTCGTTCATGGTGTACAACCCCACCCTGAACCAGCTCATCGTGCATTCAACGCCCACCTATCTGGATATGCTCGAAGAGCTCATTTCCAATCTCGACGTGACACCGAAGCAGGTGAGTATCGAATCCAAGTTCGTAACGATTAAAGTGGACGACCTCCAGAAAATCGGCTTCAACTGGAATGTCAGCCAAAAGTCGGGCGGCAATCGCCAGATTGAAGACCTTCAGGATACCACGTACGACTACGACATAAACGGCGACGGCGTTACGGAAGCCATTCCGTTCTATACCAAGCCCAACGGAACGGGTGTTTTCAATAACACGATTGTGGATACCGTCATTAAGGGAGCCGTGAATCCGGGTCCTGCCGGTGCATTCAACCTATCGGGGATCATTACCGACAACGGAGACGGCGACCAAATCAGTGTAACGATGGATTACCTCAACAGTCTGTCGGAAACGGAATTGTTGAGTGCCCCGCGTGTTACAACCATGAATCGTAAACCGGCCGTTATCGCGGACTTCCTGACCCAAACATTCCAGACGCAGGTCATTAACCAAGTCCAGACCTCCGGGTCCGGTCTGGGTGGCGGTGCAGTCGCCGCGGCTTCTCAACAGCCGGTCTTCGAGCCGTTTATCTTCGGCGTGACGTTGTCCGTGACTCCGCAAATCAGCGGCGGAAATCAGATTCGCCTATGGCTTAATCCGCAGGTCACGACGAAGGTGGGCGAAGATGAATTCCAGATTCCGCCCCCCATCATCAGCGGTGTCGCGCAAGGAGACCCATCAATCGTGCGCTTCCCCAGGTCCAGCGTCCAATCAATCTGGACCAACGTGATTGTGCATGACGGCGATACGCTCGTGCTGGGCGGTCTCATCACGGACACGACCGTGCGCGGCAAGCAGAAGCTCCCCTACTTGGCGGATATCCCCGTGGTCGGCTACTTCTTCCGAGGCAAGTCCGCGGAAATCGCGCAACGTAGCTTGTTGCTCTTTGTCACAACCGACATCATCGATCCGACGGGAGCCCGGTTCCTGGAACCCGCTTCCGGAACCTGATGCTTCTTGAGAAATAACCGGGAACGGGCGGTTTCCTCCAGGGGAAACCGCCCTCCTTTTATCCAATGCGGCAATTCTTCTACGATATCGTGACAACCTGCGCCGCGCCCATGGGGGCCGCATGGCTGGCCTTGCAACCGCGCAACCGCCCTCTCTTGGCGCGGTTTGCGCCGGACGTACCGGCTTCAGCGTCTCCCCCCGTATGGCTGCATGCTTGCAGCGTAGGAGAAGTAACCATTGCCAGACGTCTCATCCCTGCGCTTTTGGATGCGAGGCCTGAGGCACAACTCCTCGTAACGTGCTCCACCGTAACCGGAATGGGCTTGGCAAAAGAGACACTCACGGACGTGCCCGTAACCTGGTTTCCCTTCGATCATGCCGTATCCGTTCGCCGTTTCTTCAACGCCGCACAACCAAGGCTTCTCGCGCTTATTGAAACCGAACTGTGGCCCAACGTGATCCGCGAAGCGAATCGCCGCCAAATCCCGGTTGTGATCGTGAACGCCCGTATCAGCGACAAACACTTCGAGCGCTATCGCCGCGCTTCGGGGCTCTTTCGCGATACTCTCGGCCGCGTAACCATGGCCGGCGCACAAAACGATACCTATGCCGAGCGCCTGGTGAGTCTGGGCTTGCCGCCCGATGCCGTACGTGTCACCGGCAACATCAAATTCGATGGTCCGGTCATGGAGGTAGCCTCGGAAACGCAAGCAGACCTCCGTGCCGCATGCGGTATTGCCGAATCCGATCAAGTTCTCATCTTCGGAAGCACGCGACCGGGCGACGAGGAACTCGCCGCCTCGTGCTGGCAGGCACTCAGAGATGAATTCCCAAGGCTGAGACTAATTCTGGCCCCACGCCACGCCAAACGAATAGAGGAAGCCTTGGCTCCGTTCCGAGAACCGGTGTTGCGTCGCTCCAAGACGAAAGAAGGTGTACAGCCCTCGGGCGAACGTGTCATCGCCGTCGATACACTGGGCGAATTGGTTGCCTTCTACTCGCTCGCCGATGTAGCGGTCGTTGGAGGCAGCTTCTTTCCCGGCGTTAATGGACACAATCCCCTTGAACCCGCCGCCTTGGGCGTTGCGACGGTCTTTGGCCCGTACATGAGCAACTTTCCCGATCCGGCCAGAGTGTTGACCAACTGCGGCGGAGCCGTGCAGGTCCCGGATGTCGCTGCGCTTCCCAACGCCTTGACCGAACTTCTACGCTCCACCGAGCGGCGCAGAGACATGGGAATGCGAAGCAGGGAGGCCATCGCCGCCAATCAAGGCGCTCTCGGCCGAACCGTTCAGATGCTCTCCGACGCAATGTTGAAGTACGGAAGCCGCCCGTAGAAGATCGATATCCGCCGTAGTCTGTGGCTCACGTGAGGTTCTTCTTGGATAGCAGCCTTAAACCAGTACTCCTCCTGGCCGTCGTCGCCATCCTGGTTGCGATGCGCGGCCGGCTTGTTGCCGCCATCGATACGTTGCTGGCCGCCGCGGACCGAGCGTTCGACGCATTGCGCGGGCGCCGCTCGAAAGACGCGGCCATCGCGTCTATCCTGCTGAGCCCTACATTGCTTGTCCTGGGGATTTTTGGCATCTACCCCTTGGGCTATGCCGTATATCTCAGCATGCGCGATGTCCGGAAGGACCTCTTTATTGGTGTGGCCAACTACGCGCGCGCATGGAATGACCCCGAATTCTGGCGCAGCCTGACCGTCACGCTCTATTACGCGATGGGGACGATTCCAATCACCATGTCGGTCAGCTTTCTCATCGCCCTGATGCTGTTCCGGCTGGGGCGCGGCAAGAGCATTTTCAGAACACTCTACTTTCTCCCCTACGTTACTTCCGTCGTTGCGGCAGCAACGGTATGGCGCATCCTCTTGCGTCCTCGATTCGGATACATTGACGTTCTGTTCGGATACTTCGGGTTCGAGCAACAGGCATGGCTGTTTGAACCTAGAGGGGTGCTTCATCTCCTCACCGGCGGCCTGGTTTCTCCATCCGTGGGGCCAAGCCTTGCCCTCTCATGCGTCATCCTCTTCGATATCTGGCACGCCAGTGGGTTCATGATTGTCATCTTTCTTGCCGGCCTAACGGCCATACCTCGCGAATTGGAGGAAGCTGCCATCATCGACGGCGCTGGCCGATGGCAGGTCATCCGCACCGTGATTCTCCCGCTCTTGTCGCCGACCGTCTTCTTCCTGTCCGTGGTCAGCGCGATCAAAGCGTTCCAGTCGTTCAACAGCTTCTACGCGTTGACCAACACCGCGCGCAGCGAAGACACCCAGAATCTCGTCATCTACATTTATGCGCAGCTC
>JBAZRU010000718.1:0-3815 GCA_041662805.1 Candidatus Hydrogenedentales bacterium
CCAATGCCCAGGACGACGAGATTGTCGTAGCCATGTTCGAGAAAGCGCGCGGCGACCGTCTTGACTTTCTTGAGTGCAGCCTTGTCCTTGTGGAGTTCCCAGAATCCGTAGGCGCCATCCTTTCGCTCTTTGCGCAGGATCTTGTGGGCGGCGGCGATGCGAGGCTCGATCGCCTTCAATTCGGCGGGCGTGATGCCGTGCTCTTTGCCCACGGCGGTACTTTTGGCGCGCGATACATCAATGCGGATATCCAAGCTCATCGGTTTGTCTCCGGTTGTGGCACAAAGAAACCCTGAAGGGCTTCATAAACTTCATTGCATGAACCCGAAATGCGTTGCATCTCGGGCAGGGATTGCAGAAATACTCTGCCGTAGTGTTTGGTCATGATCCGGCGGTCCAACACCACGATTGCCCCCCGATCGGTCTTGCGCCGGATAAGCCGTCCAAATCCCTGGCGGAACTTCACGACCGCCTGAGGGACCGTATACTCCATAAACGAGTTTCCTCCGGCGTCGTCGATTGCCTCGGCTCGGGCCTGTAAAACAGGCTCTGTCGGCACGCGAAACGGTAGTTTCGTAAGTATAACACACTGTAGCGCGGACCCGGCAACATCCACGCCTTCCCAGAAGCTGTCGGTGCCGAACAGGACACTCGAACGCTCTTTGCGAAAGCGGTCGAGTAATCGCGTTCGCGCCATGCCTCCCTGCTTGAGGGGAGTAATGCCCGCGTCCTTCAATTCGGCTTCGAGACGCTTGTACGTATAGTCGAGCGCGTAGAAGGAAGTGAAAAGGACAAAGGCGTGCCCGTTGGTGATGCGCACGACGTTTCGCACGCTTTCGACGGATGCGTCGAGGAACTCCTTTGCGTCGGGATTGGGGAGATCCGTGGGGATGCAGAGAATGGCCTGCTGTCTGAAATCGAACGGCGAATCGAGCGTGACCGTGTCGACTGCACGATCGCCAAGCAGATCAAGGCCAAGACGCGATTGAAGAAATTCGAAGCTGTGCCCGACGGAAAGGGTCGCCGAGGTCATGACGACGGCGCTCAAGTTGGGAAAGACCCATTCGGACATGGGCTTTCCAACTTCGAGAGGGCAGCGGATGATGCGCACGATGGCTTTGTTCTGGGCGTCGATTTCGATCCAGCGGACGGTGTTGGGCGCGAGCACTTCATCAGTGCCTTCGGCTAGCGCGCCGGCAAGCCGCTGCAGGCGGTCGCGGTACGCTTCGAGTTGGAAGATTTCGGTCGTGAAGGGAGATTCCGAACCGTCGGAAGGCGGCGGAATCGCCGAGACCTTGCCCAGCAGGAGGGTCGCGAGTTTCGCGGAGACGTTGGTCTCCTCCACCGCGGGCAGCACGAGCTCATTGTGGATCTGCCGCAATTCGGGACGCCGCAGCACCTCCTCCGTAAATCGCCATTTGATCTCTCGTCCGATTTGCCCGCAATTGGACGCGGTGAAATCACGGATGGCGTCGAATGCCGCGGTCAATGCGTGGCGCGCGGCTGCCAGGGCAGGCATGAGCTTGTTGTCGATGAGATCAAGTATGGACTCGTACTCTTCCACCGTCGGCCCGTGGATATCACGCATCAACTTCAGCTTTAGGAACGGAACGAGACCGCGCTCCATTCCACTTTCCGAGCGCACGAATCGACCGAGAGCCGCAAGCGCACCGAGGCGCGTCGCCTCGACGCCGAAGTAGTCGGTCGCGGAGTCTTCGATGTTGTGCGCCTCGTCGAAGATAATCCGGCGGTAGGCAGGCAAGACGCCGGCAGAGGTGAAGCTCCCGGTTTCGCGTTTGACGGCCAAGTCGGAAAAGGTCATATGGTGATTCGCGACGAGGATATCGGCTTTGGCCATATCGCGGCGTGCGCGGCCGACGAAGCAGCGCTTGGGATCGGGGCAGGCGGACATGCGACAGGTATCCGACTCCGAGCAGATGTTGGACCAAAGATCGCGGGGAGGCACGAAGGGCAAGTCAGCGAGGCTGCCATCCTTGGTGTGTTCGGCCCATTCCGCGATGGACTTAAGGACCTCCTCCTCCCGCTCGTCTTTCAACAAGGTTGCCTCGGAAAGCGCGCGGCGGAACTTGCGAAGGCAAAGATAGTTCGAGCGTCCTTTGACGAGCACGGCATTGAACGGAAGCCCGAGGGCCTTCTGGAGAGCGGGAATATCTTTGTGGATGATCTGCTCTTGAAGGTTGATGGTGCGCGTCGAGATAACGATGCGTTCTTTGTTGCGCAAGGCCCACAGCACGGCGGGCGCAAGGTAGGCCATCGTCTTTCCGACGCCGGTCGGGGCTTCGATGACGGCGATGCCTTCATCGTTAAATGCCGCGGCGACGTGTTCCATCATGCGGACTTGTTGGGGGCGCACTTCGAAGTGGTGCAGCGTTTTCGCTAGTGCGCTCTTCGGCGAAAAGAACTCGGCTAGTTCAAGGGGATTGAGACGAAACTTGGCTTCGTTGCGCAAAGGTTCAACCACGACATACGCGCGGGTCACCGGGTTGTCGACGATGTAGACGCCGTGCCCGTTGAAACCGAAAATGGAGGCAAGTTGGATATCGGCTTCGGATGGCGCTACATTTCCGGAAGGGTGGTTGTGGATTACTACTTCGCCCTTCTTCAGTCCGTGATGAATCGCGGGGACGGCCCCTTCCGTGCCTCGCGCCCATACGCGGACCTTGGCTACGACCCCGTCGCCGTCCAGCGCTCCGGCAAAGAAGACTTCGCGCCCGCCGACTTCTCGAATCGCGTCGACCATGGCTTGTGCCGCAGCCTCGCAAATCCTGCCCGAGGCGTCTTCTCCCAGTGTCTCATCTTCATGCATGGAGATAGATCAGGGCTCGAAGCGAATCGGCGCGAAATGCCATGGCTGGTGGAAGTTAAGCTGGTCGCCGATGGGTGCCCATGTGCCCCAATGCGGATGGGAGGTCTTGTCGCCGCACTTGTAGAAGTTCGCACGCCACGTTTCGCCGGACGGTACTCCAACAGGCCCCACGTAGGCTTCAAAGAGCTTCCATGGAACATGATACGCCAATGTCCACTCTGTCGGTGCGGTCAGTTCCTCTGTGATGGGTCCCTTCAACGAAGGATAGATCTTAACCAATGCACCCAGATCTTCGGGAATTATGGTGTACTTCTTAAAGCCGTCGGCAATCCGCGTGGGGTCTTCGATGTAGGTGAGCAACAAGGTGCCAATGCAACTAATCTCAAAGTTGAAGTAGCCCTTGTCTTCGCGGGGTTGGACGAAGAATTCCGAACACGAATCTGTACATACGGGACCTTGATACTTGGTGTTCACGGCGCGCACGTATTGGTCGCGAACACGAAACATGACGTACAAACCCACGGAGTCATAGAGGACTTTGACCTGGGTATCGGGCCGATGCTCAACGTCTTTTGGATACCAGTTCGCGATTTTCAGGATGTCGGCGGACTTCCAGGATGCCCCCTCCCATCCTTGTTCAAGTACAGGCGGGCTCGCCGCTTTCTTGATTGCGTATGTGGGCACACTCTTCGGCGACGGTGCTTGTTGCGACACGGCAGGATCTCCGAATGCCAGACTTGAGCAGAACGCGAAGACCACCGGTACGACCTTGAGAATGCTCATAGGCACCTCAGTCCCATCCGTGCAGGTGAAACCACCCCGAACGATTCAGGACATCCTTCGAGTAGTCGCGGTGAGCGGTGAAGAAGTCTGGGCTGCGCCCTTGGTCCAGGCCAGTGATGACGTTGCTCGGGCCGCAGTTGTACCCTGCGATAGCAGCCCGGACGAGCTTCATTCCTTCCAGAGCTTTGCGGCGCCTTACCAACAT
>JBAZRU010000719.1:0-3814 GCA_041662805.1 Candidatus Hydrogenedentales bacterium
GCCTGTTGCTCTATGCGCCCGTGGCGTTGTTGAGCGAATACATCAAACAACCTTTGCTTATGCTGTTCCTGCTCGCGCCCCCAAGCGCGTATGTGGCGCGGTATGTGGTTGATGAGTTGCGCTCCCTGGGCGAACCGAAGGCGTTTCGGGCGGCGGTGCGCTCGTACAACCGGGGCGAAGCGGCCCGCGCCAGCGCGCTGCTCAGGTCGGTGATCGCCGAACACCCGCGGCACATTGAGGCGCTGATGCTTTCCGCATACGCCGACATGGAACTCAACAACTTTCCCCGCGCCTTCGAGTTGTGTCGCGCGCTATCCGCCGCCGATTCCGAATTGGCCGACGAGTTTGTGAAGGAAGTCTGGGCCCTGAAGCGCATGTACGACCGCATGCAAATCGATGCCTAGTCCGTTGCGGGGGAGGGGATTGAACGCTCAGTTGCGAACTGGGCACCGTGAGCGCCCCAATGTGGAACATGCCCAAGGTGAGAAATACCTTGTTCCCGCAAGTGAAGTATGATATAACATGTTTCGAAGGGGTACCTTGTGGTGCCTGGTGTTCTAGGCTCTTGGTGTCGATTGTTATCAAAGTCCTGCTTGACGTGAAACCTACCTCAATGCGCATCCTTGGTCAATCCTCCACCACAGTAGTCGTGACTCCGTTGATATCTTGGTGATGAAAATGAAAAGGATCGCATGATGAACATTTACGTAGGCAATCTGTCGTACACGACCACGGAAGACGACCTCAGGCAGTGCTTTGAGGCGTACGGACGTGTTGACTCCGCGCGGGTCATCTTCGACAAGTTCACGAACCAGTCCAAAGGATTTGGTTTCGTTGAGATGTCGAACTCGGCCGAAGCTCAGGCTGCCATCAATGGCCTCAACGGCAAGCAGCAAGACGGCCGTTCGTTGAGCGTCAACGAAGCCCGCCCGAAGACCGAAGGCGGCGGCGGCGGCGGTGGCGGCGGACGCGGTGGATACCGCGGTCGCTAGTCGTATCGCGTAAATTCGAGCCACCCGGCGATGCAAATCGCCGGGTGGCTTTTTTAATCCCCTCGCATGCCAGTGGCTTACGTCTGAAACGGGGCGCCCTCGGGATTGACGAAGGTGTCGCGCCCGATACGGGGCATGTAGTACTCATAGCAGTCGTCGAACTTGTCTTGCGACTTGAGCAAGCGCAGGTAACGGACGAGTTCGTTGGGTTTGACCAGAAAGAAGCGGCCGTCCTTTCCGCCTTCCGAAAACCACTTCAGCGTTTCCAGTTGTTTTACCCAATGATACGCGCCGCTCAGCCTCGCTTGATTGACCGCGGCAAATGCCTGATATCCGGGGCAGTACGTGAGCCCGAGGTCGTGTTTGACGGCAAAGAAGCCCGCAGTCTTCTTCCAGGGTTTGCTCTCCGCTTCACCTTGGGTGGCATGAAATCCTTGAACGCCCACATGGACAAAGTCGTCATGGAACGCGTTCCGCCGCTCTCCCATGTAATACCGGTACCCTAATTCCTTGACAGCCTGGATCTTGGACTGGCGTATGTCCTCTCGCTTCAGAAGGTATTGCTGGTAGCCTTCACGGTCGATGAAGTCCATCCAGTCGACGGTCGCCCCCGTTCGCTTGACGGTCCACGTGGTTGGATTGGCGTAACCGCCCCCATCCCATTCCGAGCCGAAGGTCATGTACTCTAACTGCCCTCCCAAGTAGCCGACGGGAAGGTATTCCGGTCCCAAGCGCCGAATCCATTCCGATCGCGCCGTTTCCATTTCGAGGCGGAAATCGTCGAGGGTGAATTCGTGCATGATGCTGTCGTTCGGGAACAGGGCGCTTACTCCCCAGTAATGCATCATAGGCTCGATGTGCGATGCCAAGTGCTTCGTGAAGAGCTTGTGATACCACTCGGGACAATACTCGATGTGCGGCAGGTAATAGCCGAGTCCGATCTTGAGTCGCATGGCGCGGACGTGGTCGAAGAGCGCGGGCAGGCTTTCGCTATAGCCAAGCTCGTTCGTGCCGAAGGTGTAGCATACCGCGATCTTGTTCTGTTCCATATTGCGATGCAGCTCATCGTCCGACAACTCGCAGTCCCATGGCGTGGATTCGGGGCTGGAGAACGTGAAGCGCATAGCTCGTTTGATGCTAGGGATACGGGCCGTTGCGGGCATGTCGAGCCTGCCAACTCCATTCAGGATGCAATACGGCCACAGGAAGTGGTCCCACTCGTCGCCGGCGCTGAGCATGTGCCGGTTGCCCAGCTTCTTGGCCAACGCCGCCGCTTTCGGCATGTATTCGATCCAGTAGGGATCGTACACCGCGAAGCAGTGGTTGCGAATGAGCCAGCCCACGTAATTCGCGTCGAACGAATGGCCCTGATGGATTCCGTATGCAATGCCCTTGGCTTCACCCTCCCAACGTTGGAACACACGGTAGGTGAGGTCCCACGCGCGGTCGCTTTCGGACGTTTGATCGACCACGTTCATTGTCACTGTCGGGAGCGTGCCGGCGGATTTGGTATGCAGCAGGTCGACCTGCGTCAGTCGAAAGCGCGCAACCAGGTCCGCAAGCGGCGTGCGGTCGGTAAACGCGAGCTTACGTGAGAAGTAGACGTCGGGCCAGAGGTAGAAGTTGAAGCGCCCGAAGAATCCCGGCGATTTGCCGGCCGGATCGTTCCAGATTTCCCGTTGGCGCGATGGGTACGTCGCGCTGCCGTACCAGACGGGAAACTCTTTCTCGCCGGCCTTTTCCCAGTCGAAGAGTTCGCCCATCACGCCATAGGCCGTCTTCGCGTAGGGGATAGGCTCTTTGTTCATCGACAGCGGCTGGTCGTACGCGTGTTGGTAGGGGATATAGAGGGCCTCGGTCGATTCGATGTCCCACCGCTTCATGAGCGTTGCATAGAGGTCCAGGTAGTTGTCGAAATGCAGTGTTTCCGCGAGTGAACTGACCGGTTCGAGCATCGCCTTGGCGTGGCTGCCCAGCGTGCACCAAAGCACGTCGAAATAGGAATTGACAAGAAGCAATTGCTCCAGGACACGGCAGCCAAAGTACGGCCACTTATTCCAACGGGGATCGTCGAACTCTGCCCAATAGGTATCGAATGCATACCCCGCCTTCTCCGCCATCCATGCGAAGGATGGGACTACCGCGCCGCCATCGCCGTACATATGCGACGAATCGATGAGGAGCATGGCCAGCTTGGTCCCCTTGGGATAATGCTCCGAATAGTACTTCCAAGGCGCGCGCCCGGTCTCGTAGAGACCCACTGGGGGAGGAGCCGGAGTCTCCGAGGCAGACGCCTGACTTGGGTCTTCTCCTGCCACCGCACCCTCGCTGCATAGACCACCCAGTACGCCAGGGACGGCGGATGCCGCCGCGAAGCGTTCTAGGAATTGTCTTCGATCCATATCGGATTGCATAGAACCCCCTGTCCTTCAAGCGAATGCGAGGAAGAGCTACAGACTACAAACACGAATTACCCAGTGCAAGGACGTTGGGAGAATGGGCGAGACTTCGGGATTACAAATCCGAAGGTACAAGCGGGGGCGGAGTGTTGGGATTCGGCACTGGAGTCGTCTGTTCGGGGAGACCACCTTGCATTTGCTCTTCGATAGCGCGCCGCTCGAGTTGTTCTTCGAGGGTCTGGCGTTCCTGATCCTGGGCGGGGTTCTCGGGAGGGAAGGTCCCTTCGAGAAACACTTCGTTGAACTTGACGCCATAGAATCCGGGGACGCCGCCCTTCTGGGTCATGCGGTCGACTTCGATGTACTTAAGGCCTTCCTTCGCATCGGGCACGGAGAACTCTTCGGTGGGGAGGTCTTCGTGGG
>JBAZRU010000720.1:0-3807 GCA_041662805.1 Candidatus Hydrogenedentales bacterium
AGAGGCAGTGCACGCTCCCCAAAAAAAACAAGACGAGCCAGACTGCTCCGGCTCGTCCTAAAACAATGCAGGTGGTTGAGACTCGTTATTCCGTCTCGATGCCGTACATTCCCATGGCGTGATAGCCGCTGTCCACGTGGATTACGTCTCCGGTGACGCCCGATGACAGGTCCGACAACAGATAGACCGCAGTTTTGCCGACATCTTCAGGGGTGACGTTTTGGTGTAGGGGCGCGAATCTTTCCGTTACGTCGAGCATAAGGCGCATGCCGGGGATCGCGCTCGCGGACAGGGTGCGAATCGGCCCCGCGCTGATGCAGTTGACGCGAATCTTCTTGGCTCCCAAATCCCACGCCAGGTAGCGCGCGGAAGCCTCGAGAGCCGCCTTGGCCACGCCCATGACGTTGTAACGCGGCACGACTTTCTCCGCGCCGTAGTACGACATGGCAATAATGCTGCCCCCGTTGGTCATGAGGGGAGCGGCCTCGCGAGCGACCGCCACGAGCGAGTACGCGGAAATGTCGAGGGCCAAAGCGAAGTTTGCGCGCGAGGTTGTCAAGAATTGATCGCGCAAATCTTCCTTCTCGGCATACGCCACGGAGTGGATTACAAAGTCGATGGAGCCCCACTGCGCGGAGAGAGCCGAAAAGAAGGCCGCGATCTCCTCATCCTTCTGTACGTTGCATGGGAGAACGGGAGACCCAGGCATGGACTCGTCCACAAGCTTGCGAACGCGCCGCTCGAGTGACTCGCTGAGATAGTTGAATGCTAGTTCTGCACCCTGAGCGGCACAGGCTTGGGCGCAACCCCAGGCTATCGATTTTTCGTTTGCGACTCCAAATACCACCCCCCGCTTGCCGGACAGTAACCGCTCTGACATTGCTTCTCCTTTTCGTGAAATTAGGGACGGTTATCTTAACGAATTGTGAAAGCCAATTAAAGGGCAACGGGGTATGGATATTCTTACGCAAATGTAAGTACCTAATTTATTGACTACGCAGACGTTGGGTTTTCTGCTCGGTCTCGGGGTTCCAATTCGAACTTATGCAACCCTAAAGAATTCCGCAGTAAGTGCTTAACGACATCTAGCACGATTCACACAAACTTGGCATACGATTTGTACAACAGAGTTGACCTTTCAATGTGGAAGGCCAGCGAAAAGAACGACACTTCGCGGCCATAGGATGCCCGCCGGTACACCAAGGTTGTATCAGGCAGTGCAATGACCGCTAACCGTAGGGGTTTGGTGCTCGCGGCAACGCCGCCGCGTTTTGGAGCATTTTCTGCGCGCGGCGTGTAGCTACGAACGCATCGTGGCCGTTACCCAAACGGCACAAAGGCGACACGTCCACGCTATGAGACTGCGAAACGAGAAGGCCGCGCCGCATCTCCAACCCCGTGGGAAACACGACATGAAGCAAGGTTACTTGATCGACATGGATGGCGTGATTTACCGAGGGCACGAGCTGATTCCGGGGGCCGACCGTTTCATACGGCGTCTCTTGGACGAAGGAATACCGTTCCTGTTCTTGACCAACAACAGCCAGCGCACGCGCCGCGACGTGGCAAAACGCCTTCATCGCATGGGACTTCCCGTGGAAGAGCGGCACGTGTTTACGTGCGCCATGGCAACCGCACGCTTCTTGGCCAGCCAGAAGCCGCACGGCACGGCGTACGTGATTGGCGAAGGCGGGCTGTTGCAGGCGCTGCACACGTGCGGCTATGCCGTCGTGGAGAGCGAGCCGGATTACGTCGTAATCGGCGAAGGCCGCACCCTGACGCTGGAGTCTATCGAGCATGCGGTCCGCTTGGTCGTCAACGGGGCCAAATTGATCGCGACCAATCCCGACCCCAATTGCCCGACCGCGGACGGCGTGCGGCCCGGTTGCGGGGCCATCGCGGCGATGATCGAAGCGGCAACGGGCGTGCCCGCGTTCAGCGTGGGGAAGCCGAGTCCAATCATGATGCGGGCCGCACGGAAAGAACTCGGTCTCTCGGCAGAAGAGACGACCATGATCGGGGATACGATGGAGACGGATATCCTTGGAGGCGTACAGATGGGCTACCGAACGATCCTCGTGCTGTCGGGCGGAACGAAAGAGGGCGACCTCGGCCGCTTCGCCTACCAGCCGGACCGGATCGTCGGCTCCCTCGCGGACCTGTGCGACGAGAACCTGATGCAACCGGCGGCCTAGTGCCCGACGCGGGTTCATAGCCTGCGCGTTTCGATAGCACCGCGACGTAGTACTCGAAGACCCGGCGCTCATCTCGAAAGAGTGGACGCCGGGTTTTCGGGTGTTTGGAGACCCCGAGACGCCGGTAGCGGGCGGCAAGGTGGAAACGAGTGGGCGGGGAGGGAGGGCTTTGCAATTTGAACATTGAATGTTAAAATTGCAAGAACAGCAGGAGACGGCCATGATCCCACGCCACCTCGCGAATACGCTCATCCGAGCCGCCAAACAGTATCCCATTGTCACCGTAACGGGACCTCGGCAGTCAGGAAAGACCACTCTGGCACGCGCGGCCTTCAACAAGCACGAGTACGTGTCGTTGGAGAATCCCGACGAACGGACTTTTGCGGCGGAAGATCCGCGAGGATTCCTAGCCCGGTTTCGCGGCCCCGTGATCTTCGACGAAGCGCAACGCGTCCCGAGTCTGTTTTCCTACCTCCAAGAAGTTGTCGACAACGAGGACCGAGCGGGGCGCTTCGTGCTGACGGGGTCGCAGAACTTCCTCTTGTTGAATGCCATCAATCAGAGTCTCGCAGGCCGCACGTCGGTGCTGCATTTGCTGCCATTGACTTACGGCGAGGTAATTGGCCGAAAACCTCTGTCCGCGGATGCGATCGGACGCGATGCCCGGAAGTCCACGGAGATACATGTAGATCCATTCCAGGTTATGCACCGCGGGTTCTATCCGCGCATTCACGACAAGAAGTTGGACGCGCAAGACTGGCTTCGCAACTACACCCAGACCTACCTCGAACGCGATGTGCGCGAGATCGTGAATGTCGGAGACATCGAGGCCTTCGGGCGTTTTCTCAGGCTGTGCGCGGGCCGGTGCGGGCAACTATTGAATGTCTCGGGGCTGGGAGCAGACTGCGGGATTAGCAGTGTCACAGCACGGCGTTGGCTTTCAATTCTGGAGACGAGTTTCATCGTGTTCTTGCTTCGCCCGCACCACCGAAACTTCAGCAAGCGTCTTGTGAAATCTCCAAAGCTCTACTTCTTCGACACAGGCCTGCTGTGTTACCTGCTTCGCATTCGATCCCCAGAGGACCTCCGCACACACGCTCAACGCGGTTCTGTTTTCGAGTCCTTCGTCATTTCCGAGACAGCCAAACACCGGTACAACCGCGGAGTCGAGCCCTACTTGTACTTCTGGCGCGATTCGACGGGGAACGAGGTTGACCTCATTCTCGACTGGAAAGACAGACTGCTCCCCGTCGAGATTAAGTCGGGCGAAACCGTGGCGGACGACTTCTTCAAGGGTCTTGAGTATTGGTGTGGCCTTGAAAAGGAACAATCAGGCCAACCAGCGCTGGTCTACGGCGGAGACGTTTCTTACAAGCGACATGGCATGAACGTCTATTCGTGGCGCGATTGGGTGTAGACCTGTGCCCGTAAAGGGGGGGGCGCGGCCTCGACAATGTGTATACTGTTACGCATGAGACTGGTATCGCGCGGGACATTCCTTGGTGCTACAGTCCTTGGTTCACCGGCCCTCCTCGCCGGATACGCCTGGGGACTGGAACCGGAGTGGTTACGCGTGCGTCATCTCCGTGTCCTGAGGCATGAGGTCGAGGGC
>JBAZRU010000721.1:0-3807 GCA_041662805.1 Candidatus Hydrogenedentales bacterium
AGTCGTGGATCGCCTTGATGTCGGACGCAGTGACAGCCACATTATCCGCCAAGATCATCACGTAGCCGCGTTCGGTGGGTTGAATGCCGGAGACGTGGCCGGCAATTCCGGATTCACCTGATAGGCGAATGGCCACGGATGCAGTTTCGTTGGGCTGGATTATGGCTTCGAATTTGGGGTGGCATTCGTAGCCAAGTTCCCCATCGACCTTGAGATCAACTCTGACTTCTCCACGAAGTATCCCGGAGGGCACCTGTTCAAATCTGAATTGGCCGTCATTGAGAAGCGAAAAGTGTTCCTCTCTACCTCCGGGAACGGGCACCGTGCCATACACAATTCCGTCCAGCTTTGGCTCTCCAGTAACTCCAACGCTCCCCTCAAGGCGTCCCACCTCGGCTGGAAAGTCGATGTCCACGGCGGTCACGTGCCCGTCGGAAACGGTGGCCGCTTGCGAGAGACTTCGCCCTCCGAAATCGGTGGGCCAGACAACGAGCTTCGCCCGGACTTCGACCTCGCCAGGCTGCACGTTCGTCAATTCGAACGTGCCATCGGCGGCGGTCACGACCTCATCCGATGCGCTTGCCCCGCCTGCCGCGGCAACGGCTAACACAAAGACGCCCTCATGGGGACTGCCGCCTAGCCGCACGACGCCTCGAAGCACGCCGCCTTTCGCCAACACCACGCGGACCGGCGGTTGTGGCGATCCGGACGACACAACGACTCGCGCGGACCCCGCAGCGTAGCCGGCACAATACACGCCAAACACGTGAGGGCCGGGCGATAAATCGGTCACGGAGAAGGAGCCGTCCTGCGCTGACTTCGCCACGGCGTCCTTGGCGACCTTCTCTGCCTTGGAACCAGGGCTAACCGTATACTGACACGGGACCTCACCAAGGAGAATGGCGGCACCGGGGATCGGCGCGCCGGTCGTGTCCACAACGACGCCATCTAGCGTCAAGCCAGGGGACATCTCGAGAGTGATTCCCTCCAGATGCTGTCCCGGAGCAAGCTCTACTTGTTGGAGCGTCGGCATATAGGTATCGGCTTTGGCGATTACCGTTGCCTTGCCCAGGCATGCGTCAGTAATCTCAAAGTGGCCCTGATCATCGTTAACGGGCTTGAAGAAGTCTCCGTGGCGGGAGTCGAGAGTTGTCACGTGACTAGACGCCACGAGGACCTCCGCGGAACCGAGAGGCTGTTTTGTCGCAGCGTCGATGACTCGGCCCGAGACGGTTGCAAGTCGATGCATGACGAAATCCGCGTCTTCCGTTCCGCTCTCCACGTCTCGCCCTAGCCCTTGGTCACTGTAGTGTTCCTTCCTGAGCTGGAGCGAGCGCATTCCCCGAGGCACCTGGGTGAGACGGTAGTATCCGTTCTCATCGGTCTTGACCAAGGGCGTCTCGAATGGGGGCTCGGGGCTACCCACTTGACGTCCAATGCCCACGGTAACGCCGGGAAGGGGCGCGCCGTCATCGGTGGTGACTCGGCCGGAGATAACGAAGCCGTCGCCCTCGTAGGTCACGCGGATGTCTTTGAGGTAGTCGCCTTCTTTCACTTCGACTTGCAGCGCCTTTCGAGTCGCGTCGAATGCGATATCGCTTGTCACGCCCAGGCTGTAGGTTCCGGGAGGCAGTTTCGTCAGTGCAAATTCGGCGTGCTCATTCGATTTCGATTGGTACAGTTGTTGGTAGGCAGTGTCGTTGTGGTTGTAGCCGGCGATGGGCATGTTCGGGAGAAGGCTGCCGTTCTTGGCGACGGTGTAGCCCTGAATGCGCGCTTCGCGGAAGAGCGTGCAGTCCGCGCCCGTCACACCGTTCGCGGTAGCGTCAAAAGGAGCGTGGTTAAACGCAACGAAGCCATCTTTCACTCCCCATACTCGGAAGTCAGCCCATGGTTCACTCAAGTAGAGCGTGTACGCGCCGTTGGCATCCGATTCGGCAGTGGCTCTTGGCAATCTCGGATTGCGGCCATGGTATGCGCCGTAGACGGTCGCGCCAGCGACGGGCCTTCCGTCGGTCTGCAAAATTCGCCCGCTGACGGAGATGCCTGAGGGCTTCTCGGGTACGGCGGGACGACGGTTGTTCACGGCGAGAACAGGCGTTTCGCTGGGATGCGCGGCGGGCACACTTGTTGCCGTGGAAGGTACCGCCGCCGGACCCGCAGATGTGAATGACGGAAGCGGGAGATCCACTTGCGAGAAGAGCGCAGCCGTGCCGCAGAGCAAGACGATGGCCGCGAGACTAAGCGTCAACTTGCTACCCACTACACCGCCCAAGCCAAGGAATCCAGAACTCGCACCGGCGCCCGTTGCGGCCGCCGCCGTATTCGCCGTGGACCACGCTGCACCGGTGGCCAACACAGTCCCCAGGATCTTGCGCGACTGGCTTTGCCGCCGGGCGGCCAGCGTATCGTCTTCCTTGAACTCGGCCAGCAATCGTTCGCCGAGCGCTTCTCGCGCCCGCTGCAGGCGCTTGCGGATCGCGGCGTCTGATTGCTCGAGGATACCCGCGATCTCCTGACTGCTCTTGTCGGCGAAGTATTTTAGAAGCAACACTTCGCGCGCCTCCGGTTCCAGCAGGTCGATTTGATCGCGCACGGCCTTGCGCAGTTCCAGCCGCGCGAAGTCCGGCGCTTCTACCAGGCCGTCCTGATGCGAAGTCTTTGCGGCCTCGTCTTCCTTGCCGCGCTTCTGCTGCATGTGAACGATGACGTTGCGCGTAATGACCGCCAGCCATGCCGCGAATTTCTGCCGCTCGCGAAGCTGGTCCAGATTCCGGTACGCCCGCAAGAAGGCCTCTTGAGCGACGTCGTCCACATCGGTCCGGTTGCCGAGCCGCGCATAGGCTATGGCTTGCACGACCGGCAAATACCGCTGAACCAAGACGCCAAACTTCTCTTGGCGACCTTCCAATACCGAGGCAATGACCGTCTCGTCGTGCGGAGCGCCGAATCCAAACATGTCCTGAATCTCCCTGGTTGCATTATAGAGTCGCGGAAGGGAGGAGTTGTGACATTTTGGGTGAGGGGGATTGACGCACGCGGATGGACACGACGCAAGTCTTATACAGAAGCTCCTAGGGGTTGGAGACACTCCCTTTTGCAGCGGCAATTTTCGCGCGTTGCTCGGATATCCAGTGGTCGAGAATGTCGCGGCAGTTCAGGATTTTCTCTCCCAGATCTACGCCCACGTAGAAATACTGGCAGGCGGCCTCGAAGCCGATGCGCGAATCATCGCTCTGCAGGGTACGCAAGCGGGTTGCGAGTTCAATCTCGTCTCGGAGGATCGCTTCCAGCGAGTCAAGCACTTTGGCTGCTTCGGCGGGTGCGGTGAGCTGGGCGAGTTGGTCGCGCTGGATAACGAAAAGCGTCTGGTTGGCGACGCTCTGGAAGTTCGTGGCGCATGCTTCCGCAATCCCCATTTCGGTCTTGAGTTCCGGAGAGATGTCGCTGACGAGTTCTGCTTTCAAGGTGTCGAGTGTCTCACGGAACCCGCGCGCTACGCGGTCGAATTGAGCGGCGAAGACTTCCGGCGGATAGGGTCCGCGCCAAGAGTCGATAGCATCGAATGGATACGCAAATCCGGTAGCCCCCTTGGCGCGGTAGTCCGTGGGCACGCCCCACATTAAGTTGGCCGGACCCATATGCACAGGGCTGTTGTACAGTCCTGCGGTGGAGAAGGGGTATTCGCGCAACGCGGCGCTGTACCCTTTCCACGCGCGCACGACCGCGGGCGCGGCGTCCACGCCGAAGCGGCGGGTCGCGACGGTCAGCAGGGCATCGTCGACAGTTGGTTTATCGCGACGGCCC